>JBKJXQ010000194.1:0-4926 GCA_046716235.1 Chitinophagaceae bacterium | reverse complement strand
GGGGAATATAAAACTTATAAAGAATTAGATGTTGGAGGAATGCAGAAAACTTTTAAGTGAACTTATTAAATATTTTGAAAATAATTCAAATCTAAAATAACTGACAACTTACACACATCTCACACCTGACACCAGACATGCTGACAACAACAGAAATACTTAAAAAAGTCCGGGAGCTTGAAATTAAAAGCAAGAAAATCACTACTGATTTATTCACTGGTGAATACCATAGTGCTTTTAAGGGAAGGGGTATGTCTTTTAAAGAAGTGAGGGAGTATGCTGCGGGAGATGATATTCGTTTTATTGATTGGAATGTATCAGCAAGATTTGGTCATCCCTTTAGTAAAGTGTTTGAAGAAGAAAGAGAATTGACGGTAATGCTGCTGGTTGATATAAGTAACAGTTCGTTGTTTGGAACGGTACATGCAACAAAGAAAGATATTATTACAGAGATAGCAGCTGTACTCAGTTTTTCTGCGGTAAATAATGCAGACAAAATTGGGGTGATATTTTATAGTGATATAATAGAAGCTTATATCCCGCCAAAAAAAGGTAAGCAACATGCTTTATATATAATCAGGGAATTGTTGAGTAAGGAGCCAAAGGGAAAAGGTACTGCAGTAAGTAAAGCTCTCCGGTATTTTACTAACTCTACCAAGCAAAAAAGTATTGCTTTTATTCTCAGCGATTTTTTGGATGCTAATTATGAAGATGCATTGCGTATTGCCGGCAAGAAACATGATGTAATTGGAATAAAACTTTATGATAAAATGGATCAGCAATTACCCGATGCCGGACTATTACAAGTGCAGGATGCAGAAAGCGGGGCCACAAAATGGGTGGATAGCAGTAATAGTTTTGTCCGCTATAGTTATGAGCAGGAATTTTTTAGAGTGACTGAATATAGTACACAAACATTTAAAAAAGCCGGTTGCGATTTGTTGCATGTAAGGACAGGCGAAGATTATGTAAAAGTATTGCAGCGATTTTTCCTGAGCAGGAACAAACAATAATGAGTTTTCTAAAAACAATATTTTCTTTTTCTTTTATCCTTTGTTTGCAATATGGTTTTGCACAGGGCGGAGTAACTGTTAAAGCATCAGTTAATAAGAATAAAATTCTAATTGGCGAGCCGTTGCTATTAACCATCGAAACAGAGATACCGGAAAATGGTCCAATTAAATTTATTACTATTGATTCTATTGCACATTTTGAATTTTTGGAAAAACCGGTTATTGACACAGCCTCAACAAACAGCGGTACTACTATAAAAGGAATTTATAAAATTACCAGCTTTGATTCCGGACATTGGCTCATCCCATCTTTTTTAATTTCTGAAGCAGTAAAAACTGATACTATTCCTGTTGATATTGTGTTTTCTGATTTTGATCCTAACCAGGATTATCATGATATAAAAGATATTCTCGAAGCCGACCCCCCTAAAAAGAAAACCGAATGGTGGTGGTATGCTGCAGGTGGTATTTTATTATTGGCTTTATTACTCTTCTACTTATTGAGAAAGAAAAGGCCGCAGCCTGTTCCAGTAGCAAAAACTACTATTAATCCTTATGAAGAGGCGATGAAGGAATTGGAACAATTGCAACGGCAAAAACCGGAAGCAAAACAGTATTATTCAAAATTGACTGATATCTTCAGGCTGTATGTTTTTCAAAAGAAAGGAATTTTATCATTGCAAAAAACAACTGACGACCTTGTGCTGCAATTGAAGGGTTTGAATTTAGGTGATGAGCAGTTTGATAAGCTTTCTCAATCATTGCGATTGAGTGATTTTGTAAAATTTGCGAAATATATTCCGACAAATGAAGATGATGTAACCTGCTTTAATGAAATTAAAAAATCTATCATAACACTTGAGCAATCAGGCTCAGGTACTTCCTCCGTTGGAGGGAGTCAGCGGGAGGTCTGACCTATGCTATACGAGTATTTAAAAAATATGGACTTTGCGTACCCGTTAATGTTCGGGTTGTTTGCTTTATTACCCTTACTGATTTGGTGGCATATAAAAATGGGTAATAAGCAACAGGCTACTATCAAAGTATCGACAGCACATGCATTTACTGTTAACTCCGGCAAGAACCGGTTTAGACATTTGCCATTTATTTTTAGATTATTGGCATTAACCTGTTTGATACTGTCATTAGCCCGACCGCAAAAAAGAAATGATGAACAACAGACAAAAGGAGAAGGAATAGATATTGTTTTGTGCATGGATGTAAGCGGAAGTATGGGGTCGAGAGATATTTTACCTTCAAGAATGGAAGTGGCAAAAGAAGTTGCAGAAGAATTTGTCCGGAGCCGCCGGGTGGACAGGATTGGACTGGTCATATTTTCAGGCGAAAGTTTTACCCAATGTCCGCTCACTACAGACAGGAACACACTTATTACACAAATTCAAACCCTGGAGAGCAGGAGATACCTGAAAGATGGTACAGTGATAGGTGAAGGGTTAGCCACCGCCGTGGATCGAGTATCAGAAAGTAAAGGGAAAGGTAAAGTGATAATACTGATTACAGATGGTAAAGAAGATGCTCCTGATACCAGACTAATTGATCCTCTCACTGCTCTTGAGATTGCTAAAGCCAAACAGATAAAAGTGTACACAATCGGCATGGGGGCGATGGCATCCACTATTGTGGAAATAACCGGGAATAAGCCAAAACAAAAAAACCCCGCTATTGATTTTATTGATGAAGATTTGTTACGGAAAATTGCCAATGAAACCGGTGGAAAATATTTTAGGGCACGGGATAAAGATGGTTTGAAAAATGTTTACCAGCAAATTGATAAACTGGAAAAATCAGAAATAGAAATCACTTCTTTTAAAAGATACGAAGAAAGATTTTTACCTTTTGTATTAGCAGCCCTTGCACTTCTTTTTTTAGAAATGGTTTTAAAGTTTACTGTTTTCAGAAAATTTCCCTGATGAGCATATCTGAAAAAGGGGTCTATTTGTTACATCATTTTTTTTGGTGTACCGAATAAAAATTATAAATTATGTTATCAAATGGAAATAAAACACCCTATTTCACTTATACAATTTTATTATGAAGCACATTATTAGCATATTGTTTTTTATTATACCCATTTTTTGCCTTTCACAGGATAAAGCAAAGAAAGAAAAACAGTTTAAAACATCTGCTTATTGGAAAGAGCAGCAGCAATTGGCGTTGAAAAATGCACCACAGGCTGTTCAAACTAAGATCAATTCAAAAAATTTGGATCTTAAATTTAAAAAGAAATCCTTTACTACGGGGTACACTTCGGTATATGGCGCGAACCGTAAAGATATTACGGGACTTACACCCATCAATAAACCTTCCGATCTGCCTTTGCCACCAGAAGCCTTCAGGACATTGGACCTGCAGACAAATTGTTTTGTATTGAATTGCCGCCCCACAGATGCAAGAGTTGATATGAGAGAATATGGTCTTGTCACCAAAGTCAGTGACCAGGGTAGATGTGGCTCTTGTGCAATATTTTCTGTGGTGGCAGCTCTGGAAACTTCCATCTTAATAAAAAATGGTGGAGATGCAGCTTTGCTGGATTTAAGTGAAGCTCAGGTCATGAAATGTTTTAGTGGATTTCCCTGTGGTCCTAACCTGCCGCCGGCACCTGCGGGTTATGTAGTAGATAATCGTATCATTGATGAAAATCTGTGGTCTTATGCCGACAGGGATATGAACAGATGTTCTGAATTCAGGGCAAACACTTCACCGTATAAGGCCAGGAAATGGGGGTATGTCTCAACCACAGTTTTTGACCCCAAACCCAGTCACCAGTCCATTAAGGAAGCAATTTGTACCTATGGTTCAGTAATAAGTTATATGCAGGTCAGTGCCGATTTTCAAATCTATGCAAGCGGAGTTTATGATATGAATGATCACTTCGGTATTCTTCCCGATCATGCGGTACAGATCATCGGGTGGGATGATGCATTACAGGCGTGGTTGATTAAAAATTCATGGGGCACGGGTTGGGGCGAAGGTGGATTTGGCTGGATAAAATACAATACCAATCTAATTGGTGGTTATGCCACTTATATTGAGGCAGAGTATACCAGCGACGCTCCTCCCTGTGCGGTGATCACCACGGCAACAACATCCACTAATAACCAGGTTGCAGACAACTCTTATAATGCTATAGTAAATGCGTTTCCCTGGAGCAATATTGTGCGTCTCCGGAATGTTCAAAATTTCAATGTTATGGAAGTTGATGACCCGGTAACAGGTCCAGAGAAAGGTAAGAGAGTTCAACAATGGAGTGGTCATGGTCAACTTGCATTTGGTACGGATGGTAATAACCAGGAATGGTTTTTTATTTTATCAGGCAAAATGTATGATAAGCCGGTTTTCCGGATACTTAATAACGGTTTCATGAAGTTCTTAACTGATAATGGGTTGGGTAACCCGGTTGCAGAGTCTGGCAATGGAGACAATAACCAGCTTTGGTATATTGAAATTGTCAGTAACTCACCCAGGAAGATCATGTTGAAGAACGTGGCATCGCTGAAGTATATTGAAATCACTGCCGGTAATAACCAGGATGGAGTTGCCTATAGAATGGCAGAAGGTACTAATAACGCTAACCAGCATTTTATCACTTCCGCATTAAGTATATCCGCGGATCAATTCGGCCTTAAATTTCCTGGTGATGTTTATTTTTTACCTGCACACGCAACAGACAAAGCACTGGAACGGCCAGGTGGAAATCTAGCTAATGGTACAGAATTACAGATCTGGACTAAGATGTCGGGTAATGCAAACAAATTATGGAGGATCGAACATGATCCTAACTTGAATGCATACTTTATCAAGCCTTCCAATAATACACGTAAAACGATAGAAGTGTTGAGTTTTGCCAAAGAAAATGGCGGAAAAGCAGGGATCTGGGATAAATGGGAAGGAG
>JBKJXQ010000193.1:0-6630 GCA_046716235.1 Chitinophagaceae bacterium | reverse complement strand
GGGCTGCCCTTCTTGCTACATCTTCAATATGTGCATTCAATCCACGGTTTTCATGTATTACTATTACTGTCCCGTATTTTTTTTCTTCTTTTGGTCTTGCTACATAAGCATACATATCACCATTGATGCCGGGATAGATGATTCGTTCTGTAAACAGGTCTTCATCTTTTGTCACCGCTGCATTTGCATAGTTTATTTCGAGCAAGGGCAGTAATGTTAGTGCAGCAGCGGTTCCTCCTGCAAGTATAGAAAGGCGACGTAAAAATTCTTGTCTTGAAAGTGGTTTATGGGTGTATTCGTCGTAAAGGTTGATAATTTGCTGCTCCATGTTATAAGATTTTTTCAGTCTCTAAAGTTACGAATGACAAATTTAAAAGTACCCTTGTTACAATGTTTTTATAAACTCAGCAGAATGTATTTGTGATAGGCATTATGGTACAGAGATAGTGCGGTTATATAATTATTTTGAAATGAACACGGAAATTAGTAATCGTTAGTGTCAAGGCTGCAGGCAACAATTATCCTGTCAAATAGAAAGGGGAAGAATTGGTGGTAACCAAAATAGAGGTAATACTTACAGAGGAATGGATATAGTGAAGTAAGATGTCCAAAATTTGCAATGCACCATCCCCGGAAAAAAGAAAAGACCCCGATTTTACCCGGAGTCTTTTTAATGAAATGAAACTATGGTTGTAAAACTTAGCCTACTTTTTTTACATTCACTGCATTCATACCTTTTTTGCCTTCTTGCAGGTCAAACTCCACTTTGTCACCTTCGCCTACCTGATCGATAAGGCCGCTGGCATGTACAAAAGTTTCTTTGTTTGAGTCATCATGTTTGATGAAACCAAATCCTTTTTCTGAATTGAAGAACTTTACAGTTCCTTGATTTTTGTCGCTCATTGTATTTGTATTGATAATTTAATATTTGCAAAGGTATGTTTTTAATATAATTGAGGGGAAATTAATAAGAAAATGTACTGTTTGCTATGGATTATATGGCCTAAAGCATTGGTAGTTAAGCTGAATAAACCTCAGTAGTGCTGTGGTGGATGTTGAAATAAGCTAAAAACTATGGTTGGGTTATATATATATTCCGGAATAAATTTCTCCGTATAATCATACTTTCTTCAATCATTGATTTTCCCGATAATTTTTTATTGATTGTTTGTAAAAAGGATTTATTTTTGAATCATTCAATTTATTACTTAATTGAATAATTACCTTCCCGTATCCTTTTAAAAGTCATATAGTAATTAATGATAATTAAAATGGCTTATGCGGAAACTTTTACTCTTACTTATTTTTCCAACTTCACTTTTTTGCCTGGGGCAAGGCCGTACATTCACTATTGCTGACCTCGTCACCTTATCTTCTTTTTCCCAAAAAAGTATTGAAAGCTATCTGAACAGGAAAGGCTTTGTTCGCAAAAATATACAGGACGAATTGCTGACGGCCACCTTTATAGAAAACAGGAAACCAAAATCGAAGGATACTGTTAAAATCACCAGGAGCATCAATCTTTATAAAAAAGAGGATAAAGAATATTATTTGCTCCGTACTTCATCCTCCGGGGAATATACAGATTGGAAGACCTGGTTAAAAAAGAACGGATTTTTGTATGATAGCAATCATAAAGACAATTATACACCCGCAATTTTTCAAAGACGAAATATTAAGATTATAACTACTGCAGAAAGGAAAGAAGATATGACTGAATATATTTTTTCATTGCAGAAAAAGGAATTGCCAAATCCTGCTACGGTTCAGTTTGCGGAAGATCTGCTTGAATTTGATTCACATGAATACCTGGTTAGTTTTTTCGGCCAGCAGAATGTGAAGCAGGATGTTTATTATTTTACGGAAAAGGAATTAAAAAAATGTTCTGTCATATTTCCCAATACTGACAAGCAGGTGATTTTTATATGGAATGATGAAATTAATTTGTCTGAGTTATCATACATACTAATCAGCGGTATCCTGCCTACCATAAAGGCAGTACACTATAATGGTATTGTAGGCCAGAATAACTGGAATTTAAAAAATGGTATTTCTTCTAATATGAATATCAGGGAGCTTTTAGAATTGAATGGAGAGGACTTTCAGTTTTATGGCCGTAATTCTGAATTTTCTTACATGGTGGTGCCAGAGAGTAAGGGTAAGATTGATTTTAAAAAAGTCGGGTTGACCTTAGGATGTTTTGATTGCAGTTCTGCATTATTGGATAGAGTAAAGATCAGGGCCAGTGATGCTATTAAGAATTTTATAAACCTTTACATCGTGTATATTATGATTATGCGCTGAAAAATATAAAGACGGTCTCAAAAGGATTATCGAAGGCATTAATTTGATTTTCAATATTTCGACAAGCTCAATATGACAATCAAATTGACTTTTGGCAGCCTCTCAAAATAACTTTAATCATATCAGGCTTCAGCTTCCATGTAACTTTCTACCGGCTCGCAGGTACATATTAAATTTCTATCACCGTGTGTGTTATTTACTCTTGCCACAGAAGGCCAGAATTTATTTAGTATAACATAATATAAAGGAAAAGCTGCTTCCTGTCTTGAATAAACATGTTTCCATTCATCTGCAGTTATTACAGACTGTGTATGCGGCGCATTTTTCAACGCATTATCTTTTTTATCTGCCGTGCCTTCTTCAATGGCTTTTATTTCTTCCCTGATAGAAAGAAGTGCATCACAAAAACGATCCAATTCGGCTTTGTCTTCACTCTCTGTTGGTTCTATCATAATAGTTCCCGGTACAGGAAAGCTCATCGTGGGGGCATGGAAGCCATAATCAATTAAACGTTTTGCCACATCTTCTGCTTCTATTTCTGCAGATTTTTTAAATGGCCGCAGGTCAACAATAAATTCATGGGCACATTGCCCGTTGTGATTGGTATATAAAATATCATACTTGCCCTCAAGTCTTGCCCGCATATAGTTGGCATTTAAAATAGCATATTCAGTGGCTGCTTTTACACCTTCGGTACCCAGCATTCTTATGTATCCATAAGAAATAAGTAAAATAGATGCAGAACCATAAGGAGCAGCTGAAACAGCATTGGTTCCTTGTTCAATATTTACATGACCGGGAAGATGTTTTGCCAGGTGTGCTTTTACACAAATCGGTCCCATACCTGGCCCGCCCCCACCATGTGGAATAGCAAAAGTTTTATGCAGATTAAGGTGACAAACATCCGCCCCTATTAAACCGGGTGCGGTAAGACCAACCTGTGCATTCATATTAGCTCCATCCATGTATACCTGCCCGCCGTAGGCATGAATGATGTCGGTAATTTCTTTTACCGTTTCTTCATACACACCGTAGGTACTTGGATAAGTTATCATGATGCCGGAAAGATTATTTGCATGCAATGCTGCTTTTGCTTTCAGGTCTTCTACATCTATATATCCGTTATCAATAGCTTTTACCACTACCACTTTCATACCTGCCATTACTGCGGATGCAGGATTAGTTCCGTGAGCAGAAATAGGAATTAACATCACATTTCTGTGGTGATCGCCATTGTCTTCATGGTATGCTTTAATAGTTAAAAGACCTGCATATTCCCCCTGCGCACCGCTATTTGGTTGCAGGCTGCAGGCATCAAACGCAGTTATCTCACAGAGGTATTTACTTAATTCATCAATAATAAATTTATAGCCCTGTGTTTGATTGGCTGGTGCAAAAGGATGGATTTTACTCCAATGTGCCCAGCTGAGTGGCATCATTTCACTGGCCGCATTCAATTTCATGGTACAACTTCCCAGCGAAATCATAGAAGTGTTCAGGGAGAGATCTTTATTTTCCAGTTGTTTGATATATCGCATCATCTGGCTTTCACTCTTATGTGTATTGAATACCGGGTGAGTTAAGAAAGCAGATGTTCTTATTAATGCAGAAGGAATATGATGTAGTTCTGTATCATGATGAATGTCAAATGCAACCGGGTCATTATCATTTTCAAAGCAATTGATAAGATCGTACAGTTCATCAATGCCGGTTGTTTCGTCTATTGAAATACTAATATGTGCTGCATCAATATAGCGAAGATTTATAAACTGTCTTTCTGCTTTTTCTCTGATAGGAGTTTGATCTTTTACTTTAACTACAATTGTATCAAAGAAATTATCAGTTACTAATTCAAATCCTCTTTCTTCAATAGCTGCAGCAACAGTTTGTGAAAGCAATGCTATTCTCTTTGCAATATTCTTCAGGCCATCCGGGCCATGAAATACGGCATACATCGCTGCCATATTTGCCAGTAATGCCTGTGCAGTACAAATATTGGAAGTTGCTTTTTCCCTTTTAATATGTTGCTCTCTTGTTTGCAAAGCCATTCGCAAAGCTCTGTTACCTTGTGCATCAATACTGATACCGATAATACGGCCGGGAATATTTCTTTTAAAATCATCTTTGGTTGACATAAAAGCAGCATGCGGCCCGCCATAACCCAACGGAACACCGAAGCGTTGTGCCGATCCGATAGCTACATCAGCACCAAGTTCTCCGGGAGGAATAAGTAAGGTAAGTGCCAGTAAATCGGTAGCCATAGCAATATAAGCACCTGCCGAATGCACTTTGGTAATAAAATCCCGGTAATCTTCTATTGAACCTTTATCATTGGGGTATTGAACAATAGCTCCGAAATAAGTGGAATCAATACTGGCCGTTTTGTAATCGCCTTCAATAATTTCTATTCCTACTGGTGTAGCTCTTGTTATCAGCACATCTTTTGTTTGCGGAAAAATGGCTGAGTCTACAAAAAACTTTGGTCGTTCAATATGGTCTTGCTTATTTAATGCATTAAAAAACATTGTCATGGCCTCGGCCGCGGCTGTGGCTTCATCCAATAAAGATGCGTTGGCAATAGGCAATCCTGTTAAATCACTCACCATCGTTTGATAATTCAACAGGCTTTCCAAACGACCCTGGGAAATTTCAGCCTGGTAAGGTGTATACTGTGTATACCAGCCTGGGTTTTCAAAAACATTTCTCAATATTACCGAAGGAGTGATGGTGTCATAATATCCCTGCCCGATATAATTGGTAAATACTTTATTCTTGAGCGAAATTTCTTTAATATGTTTCAGGTATTCATGTTCACTCATCGCCGGTGGAATATTCAGCGAATGATTCATCCGGATAGACGGGGGAACGGTATTACTGATTAACTGTTCCAGGCTTTCAGCACCCATTTTTTTCAGCATCAGTTTTGTATCAGCAGCATTGGGTCCGATGTGGCGGGGAATAAATTCGTTGGATTGTTGTTCGAAAAGATTCATGTGTTTGTTTATATTTTCTAGTTTCTTATTACAATTTTTGGAGAGGAAAGTTGCCTGGCGGTTTTTAACAATCAACTACCTGTTTTAAATCCAAAAGGCGGGGCAAAGTTACGGGCAGACGGCCAGAAAAAGGAGACTTATTGAATCCGGTGGATAAGCGGTAGAGTAATAATAAAATACTGGCGGACCTGTTTTCTGAAGTCTATCCCTGCTCTGGAATTGCTGTCACAATAGTTTTGTCTTCCGGGTAAAAGTTCATGTTGCGGTGGCTTATGGTAACTTGCAGTATGTCTAAGGATATTTTGATTAACTGGGAAAAGAAATCAGGCGAACGCCAAAAAGAATACAAGAAATTTTTGCATCGGGCCATTAAGAATAAAGTGCTGAAACAATTGCCCCAGCTGAATGAAGAAGCTTTTGAAAAAGTAGACTGCCTGCAGTGTGCTAATTGCTGTAAAAATTATTCCCCCCGTTTTACACCGCCCGATATAAAACGGATCAGTAAATACCTCGGTATAAAGGAAGGCGATTTAAAGGATACTTACCTGAAGGTGGATGAGGATGGCGATAATGTGGCCAAAACAAAACCCTGTCCTTTTTTGGGTTCGGATAATTATTGCAGCATCTATGAGGTGCGTCCAACAGATTGTATCCGTTTTCCTTATATGGAAGATGATTTTATGTTGAAACGTCAGCCTCTGGCATTAAAGAATTCAACTTTTTGCCCCATTACTTATTATGTAATTGAAAAATTGATAGAGGTGGAGAAGGGGAAATAAATTATCGTAACTTTTATTCTAAAACTCAAAGCTTTGCCACGTTATGTTATTGAATGAGAGTTACCCGGTGCCGGCAAACTCAGCATTGAAGAACTTCATGGAATTTCTCAAAAATCATGTGGAGTAATACGGGAACTCGGCCCTTCTATCCAATGGGTGGAAAGTTATGTAACCGAAGACAATATCTATTGTGTGTACAATGCACCCAATAAAGAAATTCTTAAAGAACATGCAGATAAGGGAGGTTTTCCCGGCAACCGGATTGAAGAGATAAAAAATATGATCAGCCCCGTAATGGCGGAATAGTTTTAATTCTTAAGCTAATATTTTTTTTATCCTTTCTACATGAAAGGAATTTGTAAAGTAATTAGGTTTTGTAACGAGGTCCACGCCGCTAACTTAGCTTTGCTTTGAGAATCGTCCGGCAGTAGAAAATTGATTTGATAGTTTCAGGTATTTTTATTTACTTTGTACTTCAAAGCACTTTTCTAAATAGAATCAGAACTAATTTTTTAAAAACAGAACATAATGATTATCCAAAACAAAAGACTTAT
>JBKJXQ010000192.1:0-15390 GCA_046716235.1 Chitinophagaceae bacterium | reverse complement strand
GGGTAAATCGGTTTTTGCTTTATCAATTGCATCTTTTACTTTTTGTTTGGCCAGCTCTGTTTTTACATCCGTGTCAAACTCAACTACTATCAAACTATAATCAGCCTGGGAGGTACTTTGAATTTTATTCACCTTGGCACCACTGATACCTTTAAGTTGTTTTTCTATTGGCCGGGTCACCAGGTTTTCAATATCTTTTGGAGAATTACCAACATACACCGTAGCTACAGAAATGGTAGGCACAACAATATCCGGGAACTGCTCCTTCGGCATACTGTTGAACTTTACCAACCCATATAAAGTAATAAGAATAGCAATTATATAAATAGCCGTTCTGTTGTCAATAGCCCAGCTGGTGGGGCCAAACTGTTTGAACTTTTTTGTAACTCCTTCAAAAATTTTCATCTGAAATATTTTATATGGTCAATTTGATTTTGGTTTGCCAGCTTAGGTACTGCTATCATCGTCCGTTGTGTCACTCACTTGTACGTTCTGTTCGCTACTGAGCTTGTCGAAGTGTATCATCAGACCCACCCCAGATTAATTAAAGCATTTAGTTTCCTTAATTCGCCCCTCCCAGGGAGGGGAAGGAGTCCTTACATCAAACACTTTTAAACCCTTTCAATCTCTTCAAATAAGCTGGCCTTGTGCATCAGCAATCCCCCTTCGGGGGCTTGGGGGCTTTACTTACCTGTCGTTACCACCTGCCCTTCATACACCGTTTGATAACCTTCCGTAATTATCAATTCACCACCGGTCAATCCACTTTTTATTTCAATAAGTCCGTTATAAGCTTCTCCAACATTTACCACTTTTTTTCTTGCTATCATTTTTTCACCAGCCTTTTCCATTACATATACATACTTACCTTTCTCATCACTCTGTACCACATTTATTGGGACAGCAATCGTTGCTTTTGATTCATAATCCAGAATTTTCATAGTAGCTGTCTGGTTAGGTTTTAGCATCGGGTCCGATTCTAGTTTTGCTTCTACAGCAAATGATCTTGTTTTAGCATCTATAGAACCACCAACAACACTGATAACAGATTGATACGGGGGTTTGCCACTTTCAGGAATTACTACTTCTACCTTATCTCCTTTTTTAACTCTTGTGGCATAATTTTCAGGCACGGCAGTAATAATTTTCAGATTATTGCTATTTACAATCCGGATACCCATATTGGGTGTAGCCGCTGTTTGAGGAGAAAAGAATTCACCCACTTTTACATTCATTTCATCAACTGTTCCGCTGATGCCTGCATATACATTTGACATATTTGCCTGCTCTTGCGCCATTCCCACCTGGGCCTGTGCTGCTCTTAACTGACTTTGCAATGCATCCACATCTGCTTTCGCATTGATCACCTGTATCTCAGCGCCGATATTTTGTTTCCATAAATTCTGGTAACGTTCGTACACCGTTTGTGCCTGGGCAAGCCTTGCTTTTAATACACCAGTTTGTTGCTGTGCAGCTACCACAGATTGTCTTGTAATGGCATCATCCAATTTTAATATCAATTGACCTTTACCAATTTTTTGTCCTGCTTTTACATAGATAGCTTTCACTAAACCTCCTTGCCCCGAAGGAGCTACATAAGCAATACCATCTGCATCAATCTTACCCTGCAATTCAATAAAATGGGTAAAGTCCCGGATGCGAAGTGTATCAACAGATACCAGTTTCTCTACCTGTTGTGCTGACTTTGGATCAGCTTTGGCTATCTGCTCTTCCAGCTTACGGATATCAGCATCCATTGAATTTTTCTCTTTCTTCAGTTTCTCCAATTTTGCTTTCATATCGCTGATATCGCCTTTCTTTTCTTTTGCACCTGCACCGCAACCGGCAAAAATAACAGCAGATGCTATTACCAGTAAAACAATAATCTTTTTCATAAATACTTTATTATAGTGATGATTAATTATAATTTTCCTAATGCTTTTAAATAACTCACTTTAGCAACAATGGCATCATACAATGCTTTGAAATAATTAGACTGCGCCTGCTGCAGATCTGTATCCGATCTGAGTATTGAAAAACTTGAACCGATTCCAACTTCATATTTTTTCTTTTCTGCATCATATACTTTTTGGGCCAATTGCATATTGTCTTCCTGTACATCCATAGTAAGTATAGCGTTGATCAATGTATTTTTTGCTACTGTTTTTTCCAGGTCAATCCCTTTTTTAGCCTGATCAAATGTGTTTTCAATTTTTTCCAGTGCATATCTTGATTGCTGAATTTTATATTTCTTCTGAAAACCATCAAATATGGGAATGTTAACACTAAGTCCTATCTGATTAGTATTGTACCAAAACCAGGGGTCTCTGTTAGCACTATTTGCAGCAGAATTTCGTTGCCCCGTTTTTTGAAATCCATAAAATGCTGCTACCGTTGGAAAATAGGAAAGTTTGTACCTTTTGATATCATAGCCCTGCAATTGTTTCGCCTTGTTAAGTAATTTTATTTCGTTGCGGTCTTCGTAAGAAAAATTTTCCTCCAGTATGCCTTGCTTTATTTCTGCCGGGGTTAATGTATCTTTTAGTATTAAGGTATCCGCCTGTGCCAGCCCCATCGTCATTTTTAAAACAGCATAGCCTATAGCAATCCCATTTTTCAATTGATTTTCTACAGCTTTAGTATTGTTAAGTGAAACAGTAGCTTTATCAATGTCCAGTTTTTCTACAAATCCATTTTGATACATGATATCCATATCATGCGATAATTTCTGAAGTCGTTTTAAACTTTCCTGGATAAATACCAGTTGTTTCTCCCCTATCAGCGCCGCATAGTAATTTTTATATACAGCTTCGCGGATCTTATCTTCTGTTACTTTTATTTGCAAATCGCCTGATTGCAGTAAAGCCTTTCTTGCCTGTAGCCCAACAAAAACCTGTGGCTCAAATAACAGTTGCTGCACCGTCGCACCCATTTGTATATTCCAGGGAGACATAAAAGAAAAATTTCTTACATTGAACTGGCCGTCAGCAGTTATTGAATTTCCATTACGATCTTTTACTCCTTCTCTTTTTAATACATCATAGATAGATGTTTCCGTTGCATCCGGAAATTGTATCAACGGCAGTGTGAGGTAATGGTTGCCCTGCATAGTAGCAGAGACCTGCGGCAATGCCAGTCCGGTTATTTCTTTATTCTTCGCTGCTGCAATTTTGTAATCAAGTTTTGCATTTTTAAGATCCGTAACATTTTTAAAAGCAATGTCAACAGCTTCTTTAGCCGTAATGCTATGGCTCTGCTGTGCCTTTACTGTGTTAGTGCATATCGCAATAAGTACTACCAGCACCCATCTGTTATTTCCTGCTTGCCTCATAAGTAAGGTTTTTTTGTCGTTGTTCATTGTATTTCTGAATCAGTTTATGTCCTTTGATAGTAGCGAGGCCATAGGTAAAATTTTCAATCATAATTTGTGAGGTTTGGGCCAGGTTGTACTTGCCCGGCGGAAAAACAGCCACGTTAAAAGGTATCATGATTGATTCTATTCTATATTTTGACAATACATCTACATTTAAATCGGCCCGGTATAATTCTTCTTTTATACCCCATTCAATATTGTTACGGATAATCTGCAGCAAGAATTTATCCTTATAATTTTTGAAACGCTGATAAGCTTTAAAATGGAATTTTTCCAGATCATAAAGCAGCATAGGATTCATATTCTTGAACTCCTGCATGATATGTTCCATGGTAAGAAAAATTTCATGGATCGCATCTTTAGCATCTTTCCTGCAATTCATACAATCACCTTCCACTATATCTATATGCCCGTCCACTACAGCTTCTACCAATTCGTCCTTATCGGCAAAATATTGATATACTGTTTTTTTTGACATGGCGAGGTTGTTAGCAATGTCATCCATTGATACGGAGCGGATGCCATACTGCATAAATAATTCTTCCGCCTTAGCTGCTATTCTTTCTTTTGTTTCCATTTTTTTCAAAATCCGGACACAAAACTATGGAAACTTTTTTCGTTACCAAAGTTTCCATCCTCTTTTTTTTACCGTTCACCGATTTTTTACCGATGCTACAGCTATATTTTTTACGCTACCTTAGCTTGCAAATAAGCTTATGAGTAAGGCATTAAAGGAGCCAAAGAGTAGTTTTAGGCAATTATTCAGTTTTTTTATCCAGGGGCTTATCATACTGGCCCCTATTACCATTACGGGATATCTGCTATACTGGCTATTTGATAAAGTGGACAGTATTCTTCGTCCCTTTGTTAATATTCCGGGCCTGGGTTTTATTATCATTATTTTATTTGTAATATTCGTCGGTTGGGTCAGCTCCAGCTTTTTAATGAGTAGTTTCCTGAATTTCTTTGATCAATGGATGGAGAGAACACCCGGCATCAAGTTTATCTATACCTCCACCAAAGATTTCTTTGAAGCATTTGCAGGTGATAAACGTAAGTTCAATAAATCTGTTCTGGCCAGTGTTTTTTCAGAAGATGTATGGATTGTTGGCTTTTTAACTGATGAGGAAATGCAAAAATTTGATATGGGCGTCAACTTTGTTGCGGTGTATGTGCCACAAGCTTACAACTTTGCAGGACAGCTTTATATATTACCCAGAGAAAAGGTGAGAAGAATAGAAAAGATAACGGCGGGTGAAGCGATGAAATATGCCGTGACGGGCGGGGTAGTAGATTTAGATGCGGAGAGAAAACAAGAAATAAAAAAAACTGATTAACCGGAAATATCCTGAATGCTGTAACCTTATTCCAGAACGATTCCAGTATGAAGAAAGCTATTCTTTTATTAACCTGTTTGGCTGTTACATTGCAGTGTTTCTGCTGGGGCTTTTATGCCCATAAAAAAATTAATTATTACGCTGTCTTTTTATTGCCACCGGAAATGATGGTCTTGTTCAAACCCCAGATAGATTTTTTAGCTGAACATGCTGTTGATCCGGACAAAAGAAGATACGCTGTAACACAGGAAGGCCCCAGGCATTATATAGATATTGATCATTATGGTACTTATCCCTACGATTCATTACCAAGAAAATGGAATGATGCAGTAGCAAAATATTCGGAAGACACATTGAATGCTTACGGTATTGTACCGTGGTGGCTGCAAACAATGTTGTTCAGGTTAACCGATGCTTTTAAAGAAAAAAATCAGGCGAAGATTTTAAAATATGCCGCCGAAACAGGTCATTATATTGCCGACTCCCATGTACCACTTCATGCTAACACTAATCACAATGGTCAGTACACCGATCAGAAAGGTATACACGGTTTTTGGGAAAGCCGGATACCAGAGTTACTGGCAGAAAAGCAATGGGATTTTTTTATTGGCAGAGCTGAATACATTAAAAACCCGGCAGATTTTATCTGGAAAAGAATATTAGAAAGTGCGGCGGCATCAGATACAGTTTTAAAATTTGAAAAGGAACTGACCAAAAAATTTCCTGCCGATCAAAAATATTCTTTTGAAGATCGTAATGGTATAATCATCCGTCAATACTCTACCGCTTTTTCAAAAGCGTATGATGACTTAATAGGCGGAATGGTAGAAAGAAGAATGCGGCAATCTATTTATGCGGTAGCATCATTCTGGTACACCGCCTGGGTAAATGCAGGCCAGCCTGATTTGAAAAAACTATCCAATAAAGAATTTTCTGCTGAAGATCTGAAAGAATTTGAAAGCCTGAATGCTTCCTGGAAAAGTGCCGGTATAAAAGGTCGGGAACATGAAGCCCCAAGCCCGTAACAGGAATTATAACAATTGAAGTTTTAAAAATAAACCATGAAATATAAAGTGCCCTTTCATATAGGAATGCGGGGTATTTAATTTTCTTACATTTGCAATCCAATAAAACCCTTTTAATACATTGGCAGCAGCTATACATAATTTTAACGCAGGCCCGTCTATTTTACCGAAAGAAGTATTTGATGAAGCCAGCAATGCAATCCTGAATTTCAACGATTCCGGTTTATCTCTTTTAGAAATTGGTCATCGTACTCCTTTATTTGAGGTAGTGATGGAGCAGGCGAGAACCCTGGTGAAAGAACTGATGAATTTGGATAGTGACCATGAAGTGCTTTTTCTGCATGGGGGTGCTACTACTCAGTTCATGCAGGTGCCGATGAACCTGTTAAACGAAAATGATATTGCAGCTTATACCGAAACAGGCACCTGGGCCAATAAAGCAATTAAGGAAGCTAAATTATTTGGTCATGTAGAAATAGCCGGTTCTACTAAAGAAAATAATTATACTTCTATTCCAAAGAATCTTAATGTAACTCCTACAGCAACTTACCTGCATATCACCACCAATGAAACTATTGCAGGTACACAGTGGCATCACCTTCCTTATGATTGTGGTGTACCATTGGTAGCAGATATGAGCAGCGATATTCTTAGCCGCCAGCTTGACTTCAATAAATTTGATCTTATTTATGCCGGCGCACAAAAAAATATGGGTGCTGCAGGAGTAAACCTTGTCGTAATAAACAAAAACATTACCGGCAAGGTAAACAGAGCTATACCTACTATACTTGATTACCGCAATCATATTAAAGAAGGAAGCATGCTGAATACGCCACCGGTATTTGCAGTGTATGTTGCTATGCTTACACTTCGGTGGTTAAAAGATCAGGGTGGCGTACCTTCCATTGAAAAATTAAACAACGAAAAGGCAAACCTGTTTTACAATACATTGGATGCCTTACCCATTTTTAAAGGTCCTGTTGCCAAAGAGGACCGCAGTAAAATGAATGCGGTGTTTATAATGGACAATATAGACCTGGAAAAAGAATTTTTAGATTTATGTAAAAAAGAAAATATGATAGGCGTAAAAGGCCACCGAAGTGTAGGTGGCTTCCGTGTATCTATGTATAACGCTTTACAACTGGAAAGTGTAAAAGCAATAACCGATCTGATGAAAGATTTCGCAAATAAAAAAGGATAATTAAATGGCCATCATCTCTCCCTTCAACGCAGTAAGACCGAAACCTGAATTAGCCCAGCAAGTAGCAGCAAGACCATACGATGTATTAAACAGTGAAGAAGCAAGGATAGAAGCAAAAGGGAATCCCTACTCTTTTTTGCATGTCACCAAGTCAGAAATAGATTTGCCTGCTGATGTTGATACACATAGCAAGGCTGTGTATGAAAAAGCAAAAGAAAATTTACAACAACTTATCAGTAATGGTGTACTGGTAAAAGAAATCAAACCCTGCTACTATATCTATCAGTTAATAATGAATGGACGTAGCCAGACGGGTCTTGTTTGTGTTTCTTCGGTGCAGGATTATTTTGATAATGTGATAAAAAAACATGAATTCACCAGGCCGGAAAAAGAAAAGGATAGAATTGATCACATGCAAACAATCGAAGCACAAACAGGTAATGTGTTTCTTGCGTACCGTGATGTAGCAGCAGTGAATTCACTTATAAATGATTGGAAAGCCAGTAATAACCCGGTTTATGATTTTATGGCCGATGATGGTATACAACATCGTATATGGGTTATTAATAATGATACTACTATTACCGCTATTACTCAGTTATTCAAAACATATGTTCCTTTTACCTATATAGCCGATGGGCATCATCGTGCCGCCTCTGCTGCCAAAGTCAGTAAAACTCTATCAAATAGTACCGAAGCAGCATATTTTCTTACCACTATTTTCCCGGCCAGTGAGTTAGCCATCCTGGATTATAACCGGGTAGTAAAAGATCTGGATGGATTTTCTAAAGAAAAATTCATCAGCCGTTTGCAGGATGATTTTTTTATGACGCTTAGTCCTGAACCGGTAAAACCTGCACAACTTCATGAGTTTGGAATGTATTTAGACAAGCAATGGTATATTCTCAGTTCCCGTAAAGGAACTTTTACAGATGACCCTATTGGTATTCTGGATGTAACCATTCTTTCCAATAATATACTGGATAAACTACTTGATATAAGTAACCAGCGAACTGACAAAAGAATTGATTTTGTTGGTGGTATTCGTGGTTTGAAGGAATTGGAAAAAAGAGTGGATTCCGGGGAAATGAAAGTGGCTTTTAGTCTTTATCCTGTTACTATTGAGCAATTATTCAATATTGCTGATAGTGGCAAAGTGATGCCCCCAAAAAGTACCTGGTTTGAACCTAAACTTAGAGATGGCCTGCTTACACACCTTATTTAAAACACTGATAACAGGGATTTGCACAATTGAATAGCTAAACTTTTTGCCTGTTATTTAACATCTTTCTCTGGTCTAATATTTGTTATTTTGCAGCGATGATATTTAATTAAACTTCCTTTCCCTTTTAATTTATCGTATGAAAATATTTTTCTCCCTGCTAATTTTATTTTCCTGTTCTTTTATGGCATCTGCCCAGCCGGAAGATGCAAAAACATTGCATGAAACAGCGAAGACTTTTATGCGTTCGGGTGATTTCGATAATGCTATTGTTGTTTTATCCCGTGCATTGTTGCAGGATCCTAAAAACCTGGAAATGAACAAAGATCTGGTGTTGAGCTATTTCTTTAAAAGAGATTATGTAAAAGCACTGGAAGGTGTAAAAACATTAATTGACCGTGATGATGCAGATGTGGTTACTTACCAGATAGCCGGTAATGTGTACAAGGCGTTGGAAGAGGCTAAGGAATGTGAGAAATTATACAAAAAGGCATTAAAGAAATTTCCCAAAAGCGGATCACTGTACAGCGAATACGGAGAATTGCTTTGGGCCCTAAAAGATTTTTCGGCCATTGAACAATGGGAAACAGGAATAAAAGCAGACCCCGCCTTCAGTGGTAATTATTATAATGCTGCTTTATTTTATTTTTATGCTAAAGACAAAGTATGGAGCCTTATATATGGTGAAATATTTGTCAACATGGAAAGCTTTGGGGAACGGGGTGCCGCAATGAAGCAATTATTATTACAAGGCTATAAAGAAAAACTATTTGTTGACCCCGATATTATGAAAGGTGAAGAGAAGAATAAAAGTGAATTTGCAAAAACATTTTTATTGGGAATGGCTAAACAAGCGTCGGTAGCCAATAAAGGTATTACTACGGAAGCTCTTACTATGATACGAACCAGGTTCATTCTCGACTGGTATACCAATAACGCTGCAAAATATCCTTTTCGCTTATTCGATTATCATCGTCAGTTACTTACAGAAGGTATGTTTGATGCCTATAACCAATGGCTTTTTGGTCCTTCTGAAAATTTAGCCGCTTACGATAACTGGACCAAAGTACATGCAGAAGAATACAATGGTTTTAATGCTTTTCAACGCAGCAGAATTTTTAAGATGCCTCCGGGACAATATTACCAGGCAAACTAACTATATAAATATATTTTAACCGTTCCTGCCAGTACTGCCGGGGACGGTTTTTTTATGTATTAGTTTTTACCTAAATTGTTGAGCATTGCCTGCCAAACAACTGGTTATTTAACCTCAACTACGATTGCACCATGACAGAACCTCAAAGATTATTTGACTGCATACAATATCATCTCGAAAAAACACCCTTGGATGATATGCTGGCCGGAAAAGAATCCGGCCAATGGAGAAAATACAGCACCGCTGAAGTAAAAGCAACAGTTGATAAACTAAGTGCAGGTTTATTGAGTTTGGGTATTAGTTGCGGAGACATGACTGCAGAAGGCAGGGATAAAGTAGCTATTCTTTGTAAAAACCGGCCAGAGTGGATAATGCTCGACCTTGCCGTTCAGCAAATAGGGGCAATACTTGTTCCAATTTACCCAACTATTAATGTAAACGAACTGGAGTTTGTACTAACTGATGCACAGGTAAAAATGGTATTTGTTAACGATGAAGATTTATTCTTAAAAGTATTGAGCCTGAGAGAAAGACTTCCTGGTTTAAAAGACATATATACATTTGAACATGCTGCTAATGCTAAACACTGGAAAGAAGTAACAGCACTAAGTACACCTGAGCTATTGACACAGATAAAACTAATTGCTGATAAAATAAAATATGAAGACCTTGCTACCATTATTTACACATCTGGCACTACCGGCACACCAAAAGGAGTTATGCTGTCACACCGGAATATTCTTTCCAATGTAATGTCCAGTATTCCTTGCTTTCCTCCCGGAGATAAGCTGCGTTCGCTGAGTTTCTTACCACTCAATCATATTTTTGAACGAATGGTTTCCTATCTCTATTTATTCAGGGGCACTTCCATTTATTATGCCGAAAGCCTGGACACCATTGCTGATAATCTTAAAGAAGTAAAACCGAATTTGTTTACTACTGTTCCCCGCTTACTGGAAAAAGTGTATGACCGCATCATGCAAAAAGGAAATGAACTGACCGGAACAAAGAAAAAACTATTTTTTTGGGCACACAGTCTGGCAGAAAAATTTGAGATTAATAAAAATCAAGGGGCTTTGTATAATTTTAAATTAGGTATTGCCAACAAAATTATCTTCAGCAAGTGGAGAGAGGGGCTCGGTGGAAATATAAAATGTATAGTAACCGGTGGAGCTGCCTGCCAGGTAAGGCTTATCCGCATTTTTACGGCTGCCAGAATTCCAATTATGGAAGGGTATGGCCTTACAGAAACTTCGCCGGTAATAGCTGTAAACCGGTTTGAGGTTAGCGGCCGGGCATTTGGAACAGTTGGCCCTTTAATAACCGGAGTAGAAGTAAAAATAGCTGAAGACGGAGAAATACTTTGCAAGGGGCCAAATGTAATGATGGGTTATTATAAACGACCTGACCTCACAGCACAGGACATCGTAGATGGCTGGTTTCATACCGGAGATATTGGAATGCTGACGGCAACTAATTTTTTAAAAATTACTGATCGTAAAAAAGAACTCTTTAAAACCAGTGGGGGTAAGTATGTGGCACCATTGGCCATTGAAAATAAATTAAAAGAATCCCCTTTTATTGAACAGGTAATGCTGGTAGGTGCCGATAGAAAATTTGTCAGCGCCTTAATTGTTCCTTCATTCCCTAACCTGCGTAGCTGGTGCAGGACTAATAATATACCAGACAGTAATAATGAAGATTTACTCCGCAATCCAAAAGTGCTTGAGCTGTTTAAAGAGCTTGTAGAAAGCTTTAATAAATTTTTTAATCATGTAGAGCAGGTAAAAAAATTTGAACTGCTTGCTTATGAATGGAGTGTTGATACTGGTGAGCTTACACCTAAGATGTCATTAAAACGAAAAGTGGTAATCGAAAAATACCGGGATGCTATTGATAGAATTTACTCGTAGCTGTAGGTAATATATAAAGTTGATAAGGCATATAAAGTAACTAACATATTGTATTTACTTTATATGCCTTTTTTCTTTATTACTATTTCCCTTTTTTATCTGTTGAATCTTTTTTCCAATCACCCCTGCCGCCTTGCCGTTGCATCATCTTCTGCACCAGTTCATCATATTTTTTTTGCTGGTCGCCATTATACAAAGCTCTTACCCTGCGAAAATGTTCGAATGTAAGTTTATCAATAGTAAATTGTATTGCTGAAATTCGTTTATTATAAACAATAAGTACACTATCATTGACGGTAGTATCTTTTATCAGGCCAAAAAAAGCTGACTTGGCAGAACGGACAGAATCAAACAATGGCCGGGTAGTTTTAAAATATTTATCTCTAAACAGCAGGTGTTCTTTCTTTTGCTGTTCAGTCATATTTAATTCTTTGGCCATTGTTTCAAATGGATCTCCTTTACCACCAAACCGTTTACTATCATGCTGATTTTTCCATTTCAACATAAATATTACAAGGGCAATATTTATTATAAGGAGCAATATAACAGCAATCGAAAGAATTTTGTTATTGGATCTCATTATTTCACCATATTTAAATCGTACAGGTTGGTACTATTATCATTCAGACTATATTCAGCAGCCACGGATTGAAGTGTATCAGTAACTGCAGTTTCTTTTTCTGTATTTTCATTAAAAATAACGGCTGCATTAATCAGAATTACAACGACCAGGGCTGCCATGGCATACACCGGGCGCAGTACCCATGACTTGTGTCCAATATGTTCATACCCCTTCTCCATTCTGGCCTTAAGGCGGGTATAGAAAAAATCAGGAACAGCAGCCCGTTGATTACCATCAAGGCTTCCAAGTATTTCCTCAATCTTATTACCATCATTATTCATAATACATTGTTTTTGACGTTAACATCATCTAAAACCTTCGTCTGGAAAATTACTCAGCTCCTTTCTTTTTCCAGCATTTTTCTCAAATTTTGTTTTGCTCTGTGCATAAGTGACTCCACGGCTGCTACTGAAGTCTGCATTACATCGCTAATTTCCTGGTAACTCAGATCTCCCAGCTTGTGCAGCGTAAAGGCCGTCTTCTGATTGTCAGGTAGTTGGCCGATAGCTTTAAAAAGTTTAGCTGCATTTTCCTTTCTGTCTAATGCTACACCAGGATGGTTGAAGTCTGGTATTTCATGCAATGGCTCATTCCCATCCCCAAACATGCGTTGAATAAATCCAAATCTTTTTTTGCTTTTCCGGCTTCGCAAAAGGTCCAGGGCACGGGTAGTAGCTATACGATAAAGCCAGGTCGATAATTTTGACTCCCCTTTAAAGCTATGAATGGAACGATATACCTGGATAAAAACTTCCTGCGCCACATCTTCTGCATCTTCTGCATTTTGCACGATACCGATTGCTGTATTGAAAATTCTGTCCTGGTAGTTATCTACCAGGTATTTAAATGCAGGTTCATCTCCAGTGCGAAGTCCTTGTATCAGCTCTAATTCGTTCAACAGTTGGAAGGGTTTTGAAGCTGTAATTTACGGAAACATGTTGTTTCTAAATGGTAAAAGACAGTTGTACTAATAAGTAAAAGTTTTTTACTTATTTAGTTAGATGACTACAATAAGTTTATATACCAGGATGTCATAATCATCCTGATGAAGCCATGATTGTACATTCAGTTGCAGAAAATGCAACTGAAAATTTATTGACGCAATATTCAATTATGTATTGATTGTACAGCCAATTAGTTTAGCTGTATAAATAAATATATATGAAACAAATTATCATTTTAACCTTGTTACTTGCATTTACAGCAGTTTCTTTCAGCCAGCAGATTGTACAAAAAAAATCACTAACAAAAATTGATTACCTGCAAAAAAGCAAAAAACAAAAGACAGTTGCGTGGATATTATTGGGTGGCGGCATTGGCCTTATCGCAATTACTGCTGCCATCCCCAGTGAAGTAACTGATTACGGAAATCCCTTTGACCCCTTTGATGATAAGTATTCCAATAGTTGGGACCTTCTGGCTATACCCGGAGCCCTTGGAATATTAGGCAGCATTCCTTTTTTTATTGTCTCGGGTAAAAATAAAAGAAGTGCAAATGCTGTCTCTTTTTCAATAAAAAGGGAGAGGGCTTCTCTTGCCAGGGCCAACAGTATAACAAACATCAATTATCCCGCTTTGTCATTGAAATTAGTTATTAAGTAAAAACAACCCTGTTGTAGCAGCTTCTATATTATTCGAAAGAGTAAAAATAAATTCATAATTCTAAAATGTTGTTATGAAAATAAAAATTAAAGAATTAATTCAGCCACCCGTATTTCTACTTTTTATAAGTTTGGTCTGTATTGTAGCCAATGGTCAAATAAAAGAAAAGTCAATAAAAAAAATCTATTTCCAAGCAGCAGATGGTATAAGTACCCGGAATGGATCTTCTGCTGAACTAGGTATTCAAGTTGTATTAAAAAGCAATTGGATTACTTCCGTTTCATATAAGCAGATAGAAATAAAACCCCAAAATTTACCCGCTGACTATAAACAAGGGTTTACAACCATACTGATTTTTCCATTTAATGATGCAATGCCTGTTAATAATATAAATTTCATAAATTTTACGTTAGGTAAATATTTTGAAATAAGTAAAACAACTTGGATTACTGCCGAAGCAGGATTGTCGATTGTAACTGGAGATAAATTTTATTTTAATTCGCAACGGGTAGTAAGTACTGGATATTTAATCGGGGGGTATACCAGTTCTAACTATTCTGTTAATAATGAAAAAAAAACAACAATCGGCGGAATACTTAAGGCTGATTTTAATTGGTCTATTTTACCTTACTGGGGTATAGGGGCAGGAGTTTTTGCAAATTTTAATTCTATACAATCACCCGTTGGATTTCATATAAAACTAATAAGTGGATGGTTGAATATGAAAAAAAATTACAAGAAAAACAAACATTTTAATTACAATTAAACTTTAAATCATGAAAAAGACAACTATTATCGTTCTCTCCGTGTTTATTCTTTTTTCCTGCAAAAAAAAGAATGAAAATAACTGTACTATCACTGCCGCTGCAATTGCAGGTCCTTATAAAATAACCGCTGCTACATACAAAGCAAATGCAACAGCCGCAGAAACTGATTATTTCAATTTCCTTTTTGAACCCTGTGAAAGAGACGATGTATATACATTTAATGCAGCTGGTACGTATCAACTTGCAGACGTAGGAATAATATGTACACCCTCTGGTAGAGACAATGGAACATGGTCGCTTTCAGGAACCACCGTTATGACTATTGATGGCGATCCCGTTACCCTGGAAAGTTTTGATTGCAAACAATTAATACTCGTTAATACGGATACACAGGCTGCAGGGGACAAACTTAAATTGACACTGACAAGGCAATAAGTTATTAGTAGTAAATGATAGATCTATTTTATAATATCAAATGTAATTGCGTAATTATTATTTTTTTGTTCTGTATACTCCTGCTGTCTTGTAAAGTCTTGAAGGAACCTGGCAATTCTTACAAGGGAAAGGATAAAATATTCTTAACAACAAAAAAGGGGTTACCCCGGGAATTACTTACCGACAGCACCGGAGGACAGCAATTGACATATAAGAAAGATCGAAAAATTCACAATCCAAAATATACAAACGTGGTGGTTTATACAACCTATTATCTGAACCCAGAAGGAAAAGTGTACAAACAAAAACGCAGGGTATTTAAAAATACTCTGACTACAGGCAAACCGGTCTTGGCGATAGAATAGGTAACTTAAAATAATTACTGATTACATCATGGAAGCTGATAAACTCTTACGTAATCTATTTCCATTTTTTGCGGAAAAACTTTTTCATCAACACCAAATTTTCCACCCCAGTTTCCACCGATGGCAATATTTAGTAGCAAATGGAATTCCTTATCATAAGGCCAGGCGCCACTACCGGTATGCTCATTGGTAAAAACATGATACTTTTTATTATTAATAAAAAAAGATAGGGTTTCACTTGTCCATTCAAGGGCATAAACATGAAATACTTTTGACAGATCGTTCCGGTTTACCCCTTTTGTTTTTTGTGTGCCGATCATTCCATTATATAAGCCTGTATGAAAAGTGCTAAGCAACGAATCGGGCCAATAA
>JBKJXQ010000191.1:0-8210 GCA_046716235.1 Chitinophagaceae bacterium | reverse complement strand
CGCTTACATTATCATTACCCCCTCTCAGGTCATCACCGCCAGTACGTATTTCCAATAATATTTCATTGACCATACCCGACATACCTGGTAGTTTTTTTACAGAAACTGGTGTGGTTGCCGGTGGGGTATTAAACCCATATCTTTTGTTTACAAAATATGTTTGCCACTGGCAATTCGTATTTTTAGGTTCATCTTTATAATAATAAATATAATTTTTAGGATCTGGCTTCAGAATTTTTATAACTCCCGGAAAATTGGGATCGTAAACCATTATCTCAAGGTCTTCGCTAAATGCACCCAAATCACCTTTATAACGGCCGCCATTATATCCAATTGCCAGCACCTGATGATGAGGACCGCCACCACCATCACCCGGCTTAAAAAGTCCTAACGGCACGGGATTGCCTTTATCAATTTCTTTTTTTAATTCTTCTAACCTTCCTCCATTAAATCCTTGTATGCCCCAATTAAAGAACTCACTTGTTCTGGAGCCAAATGGATTTATAAATAACTCTGCCCATTTATCAGCATTATCCAAAACAGAACTACGCTGCCTGCCCCACATATAATCGAATAATGGTGTACCATTAGCAGGTTTATAAGTCTGCACGGGAACAGGTTTATTGGCTTTAAAATAATCTAATGCAGTGTAGACCATGCCACCACAAAAACCAGCCATCCGGATATCATTAACTGCCTCTACCGTTAATGAGTTGACAAATTTTAATCCATGCACTTCTGGTTTAAAAATAGTTTGCCGGGAACCTATCTGTGATGTTGCCTGTATAAAACAAGCAAGCATCATTAATAAAAAGATGCTTTTTTTAAAAAGTAATTGCTTCATGGTTGTATAGTTTTTATGGTTAAAACATCAATCTTGGTTATTTTTTTTAAATACAATCAATAAGTTTGTATCTTTTAGCGCCTGGGCAGTGTGATGTAAAAAAATGCCGATTTATTATTTTCTTCATTAGCTTCTGTAATAATATTCGTAGCATCTGCCCTTATCATGCATTGCAATCTTGCTCTTCCCATAGCAGTAATATCTTTTGCAAAAACATATTCTACTGTCCTGGTTTCACCGGCTGCCATGCTGTGTATAGTAGCCAGTGACCCAATGATTGAATAGTCTATACCCCCTGAAGCGGTGCCATACCTGCTTCTGAGATCAAGATAAAAACCTGTTGTGGTAGCTGCGCCCTGGTTTTTTAATGTAACAGATATAGTAGTTTCAAACAAATGCCTGTCCGCATCCTCAACAACGGAAATAACCCTGGAACTGATGAATTTAATATCGGGTTTAAAAGGCTTTGGTTTAAAATTTTGCTCAGGCGTCTTGCCGGGGGTACCTGAAGGCACCTGCGGTGTTTGTGCATTCAATTGCAATGTAAAAAAAAGTAATGTAATAAATAAATTAAAAACTTTCATATACGTATATTTTGGAGTAATCTGATTAGTAATGAATGACAACCATTCCTGCTGCACCCTGGCTGGTTGATTGAGCAGCACCACCACCCCCAGGTATTCTTGCGGGACCAGGGCGGCTGGCATCAAATAATCCACCACCAGGTATTCTTGAAACAACCTGTCCACCGATAGCACCTGTATTTTTACTATTGCCTGCATCTCCGCCACTTCCGGTATTACTTACTTGTCTGAAATCTGTAGGATTGTATTGTTGATAAGTTACCATTGTTGGTTTACCGCTTTCGCCTGCTACGCCTGTATAGTTTCTAAAAACACCGCCGCTTAAAAGAACTCCAAAAAATCCGCCGGCTGGAATTGGGTATCCATCTTCGAAAGATTCACTTGCTCTTCCTCCTCCTCCACCATAAATAGATATACCGTTTATTGATACTGTAGATTTTTCACCCTCAGCCCTGCCACCTGCCCCTACAGCAACAGATACTACATTATTTGCTTTAACAGAAAAATTTGCGCTGATATATCCGCCCCCACCGCCACCGGTATGCGAACCGCCCCCTCCACCTGCACCCCATGCTTCTATAGTAATACTGGTAACACCTGCAGGCACTGTCCAGGTTTGCACATCACTGTTACTAATAGCAAAAAATGTTGCGGCATTTCTGTAGCAGCATACATCATCCGAAATAGGGTTATTGCCAGAATTAATATTTGGCATTGGAACATTTTTTCCGGAAACCGGAATATTTTTTTCTGACATATCGGGTTTAATAATTTGCTGTGCAGATAGTGTTACTGAGGAATTTACAATCAGTATAAAAAGTGATAAGAAAAATACTTTTTTCATATTAATCATTTTAAAGATGGAATAAATTACAATACCGATTTTTTTTAGTGATTATTATTTATAATTTTTCTGATGTAAACTTTCCTTCAGTTATCTGCACCTTATTACCATCTTTATCTTCCAGTACACCTTCAAACGTTCCCGAAAGCAATATAACAGTTGCCTGGCTTTTTGTACTTGTTATAGATACATTTAAATAATTATCACCCATTACACTTCTTGTCCAGTATGTTTTTCCATTAACAGTAAAATTTACACTGCCCTTACTGTCTCCATCCAATTTGTATGCACCCTCCCCTTTAATATTCATAAGTTGCATTGATACTGACAACCCCTTATCATTTTTCGCCATCAACATGGCTAAAGGTACCTGTGTAGTTGTCCAGGCTTTTACCCGTGCAGGATCCGCTTCAAAAAATTCTCCATTTAGTTTAAAAGATAGCGAACCGACAGATTTATGATTACCGGGGCCAGGTCCTCCTGGTTTTGTTACTTCCTGGACTGAGTCAACTTTTTTATCGCCATTATTATTACAGGATAAAAGAAGAACGAACAGGGAGAGAAAGAATAAGTTGTTTTTCATTATACAAATTTTATAGCGTAAAATTGAGAAATATAATGATGCAGGACAATTACACAATCGGGTAAGTTTTTAATTATAAAACTTTAATTTTAAATATACCCTGAATTCTTTAATAGTTCCTGCAGAAGCTGTAATAGCAGTACCATCTCTTCTGCCGGAAGCCTCGTATGGGCCGAAGAGTAATTGCTTTCCTGTAGTGTCTGTTATACTTGTGCCGGGGTAAAAAGGATTAATCACTACTAATTTATTAACAGGCGCCTTCATTTTGATATTGGATGAAAAATCATCACACAAATCGCAGGTCTTATGAGCAGAACCTAAATCGGTCATCACTAAAATTTTAACCCTGCCTTCCCGTAATGCATTTTTACCTGCAACAAAATTTCCGGTTGCAGGCGCCGTTACTCCTGAATGACGGCCACGGGGATATATAATATTTGGTTCAGGGTCGTTATTATATATATGGTTTCTGTAGTAGGTCTCTGGCATGGAGCTGGCGTTTGCAAAACTAAACGGTTCAAAGCCATCCGATATTCTTATCACCTGTCTGCCACTAATATCGGGGTTAGGGGCTAATAACATATACGACTGTACAGAATCCCTATCCGGAGAATTTTCAATTATTTTTACTTTTATATTGCCAAAAACCCTTTTACAGTCGTTGTTGTGAACGGCGGTTGAAATGCCCTGAAACTCCACATGAATACTAGTCTCTTCATCCGAACGGATACCAGTTACATTTTCCAGGTTAATATTGGTTTGCGATCTTGTAAACACCATTTCGGAAGAAAATTCGAAATATGTTCTTATATAAACTATTTTTCCGTGTGGTACGGTAAATGAAATATTTGAAGCAGGAAAAGGAGGCACCAACTTGCCATCTACCTTTTTAAAATAACCACTTCTTCCCTGGTAGTTGGGCAGTTCAAATACTTTTATATCGTAAACAGGAATTCCAACGGCAGCAATCAATTCCTTGTTTGCTTTAATTTTTTGCGCATTGCCGGGTTGTTTCTTTATCTCTACCGGCAGCTGTGCTTGTATATTTGAAATAAAACCCGGTATGAAACACAGCAGTAATAAAATATTCTTTTGCATGTTGATTTTTTTAAATTTAAACAGCATGTAAAAACCAATGCAGCAAACCAATTATTTCATGGATGATCTGCTAATCAGCATAAACACGGTACCCACTAAAAATTCCCTTATGTAAAAGTGCAGTAGTACCACCACCGGCTGTGCAAAGAATATTCACTACCAGAATCGTAATTTTATCGCCTGCATTTAATTTAGTAGAAAAGGCAAGGATGCTGCTAAAACCACCCACGCTGCTGCCCGGAGCAATCTGGTTATTACCTTGTAAAGATTCCCTTCCATTTTTAAGGGCAGTAAGCGATACACTGCCGGGTATATATTCACAACCATATCCATTCCAGCTAAGGTTAACAGAGAAAAAATAAAGCCCGGCCGTTGGGGCGATAAATGCATTTTGTGAAGATGAAAAACCGTTACCATCATTATACTGTACAGCATCAAATCGTAGTGGAGATCTTGGACTCGGCTGCTCCGTAGTGATAACAGCTTCAAAAGCTACTTTAGCCGGTGGCTGTGTTAGCGGATGAATTTTGGGTGTGGGTAATTCCACTTTACCGGGTTTGCCTGTTGGCACTTGTGGTGTTTGTGACTGACTTGTTATTGCAACAAAAATCATAGAAAGAAAGAGCATAATATTTTTCATACTTAATAAGTTTTGATATTATCTTTCAAATTTCAGCATTAATAATGTGCCGGTCAATTACACAATCGGGTAATGGGCTATCAATCGGGGCTTACAATTTTATGGCGTAGAGCCTTAGCTACCGCTTCGGTACCACAGTTTACATGGAGCTTGTGGTAAATATTCTGGAGGTGTTTTTTCACCGTATCAATGGTAACACCGCTTTTATCCGCTATCATTTTATATGAATTTCCTTTTACCAACAATTCAAGCATTTCTTTTTCTCTTGCGGTAAGCTTAAACTGTTCTGCATCTGATTTTGCCTGGCGAAAATGCTGAAAGACTTTTTGAGCTACAAAGGGACTCATCGGTACTCCACCCTTCATTACTTCCTGCAAGGCATTTACTAATTGTATGGGAGAAGTATTCTTCAGCATATACCCATCCGCACCGGCGCAGATAGATTCGAATATCCTGTTGTCATCATCAAACATAGTGTGCATCACCACTTTTACATCCGGGTTCACATTTTTAATTTTCTTCACCCCTTCCACCCCACCAATTCCCGGCATATCAATATCCATCACTACCAGGTCAGCTTTATATTTTTCTACCTGCTTATCAGCTTTATCACAATCAGCATAAGAAGCTGCTACATGAAAAATATTTTCATCATTCAGTAAGATTTCTAATGATTGGCGCAGCCTGGCATTATCCTCAAATATTAATAATTGATAAGGCATATATTCAAAAATAGATAATGACCTGTTTACAAACTATTACACTTTCGGGTAATAAGGAAGCTAAATATATTTATCCGATTTTCATATCCAATTTCACCGTTGTACCGATGCCAGGTTGTGATATAACTGATACCGTTGCACCGGAAGTCTTTGCTCTCTGTTCCATATTCTGCAATCCATTCCCCATTCTTATTTTATTTTTATCAAAGCCTTTCCCGTCATCCTGTACTAATAATTCGATCTTATGTTCTTCTGCTATTACTTTGATAACTGCATTTTTAGCCAGAGAATATTTAACCAGGTTATTTACTGCCTCTTTAAAAATTAAATATAAGTCCCTTCGCTGTGTCATACTTAACGTAAGGTTTACTTCATTTACCGGAAAATCAAACTGACCATTAATATTTTTTCCATCAAGCATATCTGCTGCATACCTCTTCATCCGGATAAATAAATTTTGGAGATCATCATACCGTGGATTTATATTCCATACAATGTCAGATAACGATTCGCTGATGCGCTGAATATCTTCCGATGCTTTGGATAAATATTCTTTGGATTTTTCTGGTTGAGTAATATTACGGCGGGCCAGCTCATTCAATATATTTATATTACTAAGCGAGGCACCAATATCATCATGCAAATCCTGGCTGATGTTATTTCGCATGGCAAGTAAACTGGTTTGTTGCTCCAGTTTCTTTTTAAGTTGATAGCGGTTAAAGTAAGTAAAGCCTAATAAAAGAAATAAGCCCAGCCCGGCAATCAGGAGATTTTTTATCAATTTTTGGCTTTTCAATTGTTTTTGCCGCAATTGATTTTCTTTTGCTGTTATTTCTAATTGCTGTGCATTGGTTTTGGATAGTAATAGCTGTTTATCCAGATCTTCTTCCTGCTGCTTTATTTTTATATCTCTCAACTCCTGAGACTTTGAAAGCAGATCAATTTCATTTTGTTTTTGTAATGCCGTAGCGGCATTACCTGTAATAACGGCTTTCTGCTTTTCTATTTCCAGTTGTTTAATACGTTGCGTAGTATTTAACCTTATAATTTCATTATCCTTTTTTTCTGTCTCGTATTGAGTACGGATTTCCTCTACTTTTGACAAGGCACTATTTGCCATTATGCTGTCTCTGTACGATATATATTTTTTATAATTATGATAACCATTATCATAATCATTACGTGATACATAAAAGTTGCTCAGTTTATCATAAACATTGCCGATATTTTCTTTGTTTCCCAGTTCCCTTGATATATTTAGTGCTTTAGAATAAAAATCTACAGCTACGATTGAATCTTTGGTAGCATTTGCCAGGTTGCCAGCCGACACATACAGCCGGGAAAGCATTTGCTTATTATCAGTTTCTTCAAATAATTTAATAGCTTTTGATTGCCATGATAATGCTTCAGTAAAGTTTTTGATACGGCTTGCATAAGCTGCCATACCCGAATAAGCCGCAGCCAATAGCTTTGGATTTTTCACCTCCTCAGCATAGTGAATGGCTTTTTGTAAATGCTGCAATGCCAGCGGATAAGATTCTTTTAATATATAAAGCTGACCAATATTAGTATTAGTAATAATCAACCCTGACTTATCATTCATTTTCTCCCGTATACCGATACTTATTACCTGGTACTTAATTGCCTCATCAACTTTTCCCATCAGGTAATAAACAGAAGAAATATTACTGTATGTCTCCCCTATACCAGCTTCGCTATTATTTTTTTCATATAGCCGCAGGGCTTTAAAAAAGCCATCAATTGCCTTGCTTTTTTCGCCTAATGCAAGGTAAAGCGACCCGAGGTTGCTGTTTACTTCAGCTGTTTTTTTGGAAGCCTGCTTTTCAAGCCCCAGGTTTAATGCAATATTAAAACTTACCTCCGCTTCTTTATTTTTTCCTTTCTCCATACAATATACTCCGTGCCGGTTATAGATATTAATAAGCAAAGAAGTGTCTTTTAATTCTGTAACAATGGGCATGGCGAGTGAATCATATTTTCTTACATCAGCCATCTTACCATTGGTCAGCATTACTTCTGCTAATTGATCGTATGCTAATACTTGTCCCTTTTTGAAACTAATTTTTTTGGAGTATGTCAACGACTCATTCAACAGGAAAGTGGCAGAATCATATAGTGATTGCTTTGTGTAAAATCCGGCCCGTTTCAGTAGCTCCTGTATTATAGCTATATCTGTCACCGCATTTTTTTGTGCTTTTATTACTGAACAGATTAGTAATAATGTAGCGAAGGCGATATTTCTTATGAATGTATAAAGGTGCATTATTTTTAATGCTTATTTATTAGCTTATAATATACTTGAAAAGTACAGCTAATTCCTTATCTAAACAGGTTAGTTTTGCCATATTAATTATGGATAATCCGATAATATTATTTGATGGCGTTTGTAATTTTTGCAACTACTGGGTAACGTTTGCCATAAAAAGGGACCGTAAAAACAAACTGAAATTTACACCCCTGCAAGGGGAAACAGCAAAGCAATTGCTTCCACAATTCCATATCAATCCTTCTTCCCTTAGTTCAGTCATTTTTATTGATAATGGTAAAGCCTACACACAGTCATCTGCAGCTATCCAAATATGCAAACATCTGGACGGTGGCTGGAAATTATTTTATGCATTGATAATAATCCCCAAATTTATGCGGGATGGATTATATAATATAATTGCCCGCAACCGGTATAAATGGTTTGGGAAAAAAGAGGCCTGTATGGTGCCAACACCCGGACTAAGGGAACGATTCCTTGATTGATCACCGGGAATTAATAGCCGTAACCACCTTATCAATATTCAATGCCCCGTAGTTAAAAGTATGTTTGCTGCCATCCGTTAAAGTAAGTATGGCCTTTTTAGCCAAAAAACTTTTTTCTACCTG
>JBKJXQ010000190.1:0-2892 GCA_046716235.1 Chitinophagaceae bacterium | reverse complement strand
ATCAAAACCACCTTCACCAACTATTTGTAACCCTAAGTCACCAACTAAAACAAGAGTTCCATTATTAGGGGGCAATTGTTTATAAAGTTTTTGTGTGGTCATATCAATATCATATAAAGTAGTAGTGGCGGCTCCGGCGACATTGTTAGTATAAGCAACTGCTGAAATCATTGCTCCTGCTACTCCGTTTATAGTACCATCCGTAGACACTACAGCACCCGTCTCTGGGTTGAGGCGCAAATTTTGTCCTGTGCTTGTTACCACCCGGATTCGATCAACAGTGGGATTAAAATCAAATCCAGCTATACTCCCCGAGAGTGCAGGAGAAAACTGCCCGGTGCCTATTGCCCGAGCTATACCTGTCTCAGGATTAATTACATACAATCGGCTGGTACTTCCCAAACCATAGAGCTGACCTGTAGCCGGACGAAAATCTATGGAAAGAATTTTTTCGTCTACCTGCAATCCTGAAATAAATACAGAATTTAAAGCCACTTCAGGATTAGCAGTTGAAAATTTGTCAATTATTGACCCATTTGCTAAAGCATAGAAATCTATAACTGGTATTTCTATTTTCTTTTTTAAAGAGATGCCGGAATTATTATCCGTGTCTATTAGAGATTGGTTGTCTTCGCACGAAGCAAAGAATAACAAAAATGCGGCACTTAAGCCAGTAATTTTTAAGGCGGAATTCTTTTTCATAATGATAAGATTTTAAGTTTAATAAATGATAGTATTATTAACCTTAAAATTACACAATTTTTGATAATTACTCCTGTATTAAAATATATATTATGCTGAACAACAGATAATTGTGTGTTTATGGCAATGCAAAACTGAAAAGGTGTATCTGCAATTCAACGGCTAATGATTACTTAAAAACCAAATGAATTGTCAGTACTAAGAAACACATCACGAAAAGCAAAAAAATAAAATGTAAAAGTGACTTGAATTAAAAGATTAGAGTTCGTAAAACGTTATAAAATATATTTAAACCAGTAACTGCAATCAAAAGGTATTTCGCAACTGGCTAGTATTTTTCAATAGACTTAATTTACTTTAGCTAGCTTAGAAATTTAGTAACTCTAAATTTTGGTTGAATTGCGAAGTATAATAACAATCTTTAACTTAAAAAAACATCAGTGTCATTTTCAATACGCATACATAAATAGTACCATATTTATATTTTCCCATAAACGTTTAAAATATAGTTCCCTTTTAAAAAAGATTTTGAATCTATTTGACTTTGCAATACTACTCCGCGATGCGGGGTTTCGAGTAATAGTTGTGCGGCTTGCGCCAAAGGCGCTGCGGTAGTTGTTTGTATAGCTCGCAATTGGTGTTTTCCCACTTTTTGAGGAAGTATACATTTTGCAATCTCTCGTCTGCGCAAAATTCCCGTTGCATCTTTGCCTTCAACGGTTGCATACAAAATAATTTTGTCGTCTTCAACATGGGGAATTATAGCTTCCATTTTTTTTTGTAGGCTATTAATGGAGTCAGTGGCATTTTCAAGATTATCAAGTTGCTCCTGTATCCAAGCGTAATGACCCGGATGGCGCAAGGTTTTATAGTCGAGTGAGCGTACTTTTCCTGACAATGCATCCGGTAAATCAGCAGCACCTCCTGAGGTAAGATCTTCTTCGTAAGAGATTCCATCAATAATTATGTTTTTTCTTTCTGATAAAGAGGGTAGAGTCGTTTTAATAAAGTTTCTAAGTACACTGGTATCCTCCAGATATTCGGTAGCAACACCCACGGGACTCCAAGTAAAACCATAATAATGTGGGGCAACGGCATGATTGGTCAACGCACCAACTTTAAATTCCAGCTTATCTACTTTATCTACTTCAAAATCCTTACAAAACTGTTGAAAAAGTCAATTGGCAAGCAAATTAATATACCCAGGCGCTAAGCCAGTTTGAAGGACAAAGCCTGTTTTTGCATTTTTTGCTAAAGCTATTATTTCTTCGGTTTCTGTTACATATTCTGTTAAATTGGCATAATGCAACTTATAATCTTTGGCAAACTGCGCTATTCTGGGTGCTTGGCTACCCGGTAGACAGTCTAGGATGATATCTCCTTGACGTAAGATTGTCTTCATTTCATCCGTTAGTCCGTTTTCGGTAAGATGAAAGTCCTCTATGAGTCCATTTTTTGTTGTTCCTTCTTGAATCCAATGAGCGACTTTTTTTGCTTTAGAATGGGTTCTGTCACCAATAAAAATAGTAGGTGTTACTTCACTCCATTCCATCAATAGCAAACCAACAGCTTCAGCAATTCCACCCGCTCCTGCAATAATAATAGTGTGATGTTTTTTCATATCTTAAAGATACCATTTTTTATTGGTTAAGCTTTTGATTTGCAATAGCAATTGTTGATGAATTATTATAAAATAAGGACTATTGACAGGTTTTATCTTTAAATTAATTTGGTTATTTTTGCGCTAAATATTTACACATTAGTAATTAATAATTTTTCTCTATGGAGTCTCTTCCTCAAATGTCTAAAGAAAATAAAAATAATAAATCAACATCAGAGGAGGATATTATACACAGTGTTTTTTTTAATATAAGTACCGATCTTTTTTCTATTATATCAAGTGAAGGCTGTTTTATAGAAGTGAACGAAGCCTGGAAATCGACTTTAGGTTATTCTGTAGATGATTTAATTGGAAAGCCTTTTGAGAAATTTCTCCATCCGGATGATATTGAACAAACGGCTATTAAATTTACCAATGTAGTTCAAGGCCTGGAAGTCATTAATTTCATTAATCGGTATCTTTGTAAGGATGGAAGCTATAAATGGTTAGAGTGGAAAGGAAAAATCAACGAAAAAAACAATAGAATATATAACCTGTCTCTTGAACACATCTCCGAGCACACGAGACGG
>JBKJXQ010000189.1:0-3446 GCA_046716235.1 Chitinophagaceae bacterium | reverse complement strand
TTCTTTGTTTTGTACCTGAATGCCCGTAATAAATACCGGCGGAACAATATTTTTTTTTGAAAAATTTCCTGGCCTGAAACTAACCATGCCCTTTACACTTCCAAAATACATTTGTCCTTCTTCATCTTTATAACCGGAGTTGTAATTGAACTGATCATTTAATAATCCGTTTGCTTTTGTATATACTATTACCGCCCCGCTTTCCGGATTTAAATTAGCCAGTCCTCTTGAAGTGCTTATCCATAAATTTTTATTGTCATCTTCCAACACTTTGAAAATAAAATTACTTGGAAGCCCCTGTTTGGTCGTGTATACTGTAAATTTTTTTCTGTCTTTGCTTAATTTACAAAGTCCTCCTCCTTCAGTTGAGAGCCACAGGTTTTGTTTACTGTCTTCATAAACAGCGTTGATAGTATTATTTGTTAAACTATTTTTATTTGATGGCTCGTTTTCAAAATTGCCTTTTTGTTTAGTAATGGGATTGTAAAAATAAATACCTCTGTCATGGGTACCTATCCAGATTGTATTATTGTAATCTTCCAACAGGCAGGATATAAAAATATTTGATGGTATTTCTGCTGCTTTATCAAACCCATTTGCTTGTTTATCAAATTTAAATAATGAGTTACTCGTGCCAGCATAAATTTCCCCTGATTTTGATTGCAGCAGGCAAACAATAAAATTGCTTTTCAATTCTTTATTACCCGGCCCGGCTGCATAATGCATTTTTATTTTTCCGGTGCTGATGTCCATCACATCCAGCCCATTTTCAAAAGTGCCTATCCATAAATTATTTCCCGTTGCCAGCAATCCGTGGATATTGGTGTAAGCAATAGACCTGCTTTCGCCAGTTGGTTTAAATTGCCTGATGGCACCTGTTTTTGGATTTAGTTTGTTTAACCCCGCATCTTCTGTACCAATCCATAAATTACCAGATTGATCTTTACAAATTTCACGGACCACATTGCCACTGATGGAGTTGGCAGAGTTGTCCGGAAAGAATTTTTGAAAGCTTGCATACTGGTTTGAATAATAGTTGATACCTCCAAAATAAGTGCCTGCCCACATTCCACCTTCACTATCCTTACAAAGTGTATAAACTGCATTGTCAGAAAGAGAATAAGGATCAAGTAATTTTTTTTTGAGAGTAATATATTGTTGAGTAATGGTATTTAAAATAAAGATGCCCGACTCTGTGGCAATCCAATATTCATTGTCTGAATATTTTTTTATATCCCTTACATAAACATTGGTCTTATCAGGATTAAATGTAAATACTTCTGTATAATCAGCTTTGTTGATGTCAAATCTTTTCAATCCCTGGTTAGTGGTTCCCACAAACAAAGCCCCCTTTCCCGCCGGATAAATAGTTTGTATCCTGTACGAAGTAGGTTTGGGTGAATGTGAAAAAATATAAAACCCGGTAAAGGTTTCGGTATCCTCATTAAAACGCTGTAAAAAACCACCGGGTGTGGATATCCAAATAATTCCTTCTTCGGATAGACAAATGGAACTGGCTTCAAAATATTTTGCAACCGGAAAAATTGTTATTCGTTTTTTCTCAAAGTTATATCGGCAAACCTGGTTGCCGGATATAAACCATAACTGCCCGTGTTTATCCGTTTGTAGGCTATTGATTTCTGTAAAGGAATCTATGAACTTAACCAGCCGCTCTTTTTGCCTGTCAAAAGTGTACAAACCTTTTTGACAACCTACCCATAGCACATTATTTTTATCTACCATCAGGCTGCCGATTAAATTGGTATGCAAGCTGCGGCCATCATCGTTTACATTAAATGATTTAAAATGGTATCCATCAAAACGGTTTAACCCGTCTTTTGTACCAAACCAAAGAAATCCGGTGCTATCCTGTATGTTGCAATACACCGTATTATTTGAAAGACCGTTTTCAACCTGGTAATTTCTAAAAGAATAGGATTGTGCAGCGGCCCTGTAATCAAAACATAACAGGAATAGTAAAACCTGGGTAAGTGCAATTATATATGTCTTGTTTTTCAAACCGTTTAATGAAGTTTATGATTAATTTTTAAAGCAGCACCCGCCTCTTTTAATTTTTATTAAAAGTAAAAAGAACGGGCAAATAAAAAATAAAATGGAACAATTTGAAAATATAATGATACGCATGGAATGGATACCCCGAAAAATATGACTTTATTTTACAAGGTAGTTTAAGTAAGGGTTAATTACCTTGTAAATTATCATAACGGTTACATATATTTTTTGACTGCCTTCTTTTTGCTATATGAAACTAACTGCAACATATAATCTACCCATATTTGGGCTGTTACAATTAACTCCTTTCAAAGAGTACAAACTTCTTCTTTTTATTTTTATCCGTCTCCATCGTTTTCAAATGAAAATTATTTATAATTTATTTTCAACATCACAATACATCATAATTAATAAATCAACATGAAAAGATATACCTGTAAATTTTAGAACTATTAACCACTAAGCATTTAATATATCAGCAAGAATAGAACTGCATCTTTCAAAACTTAAAACTGCATAAAATGAAACAGAAAAAACGGTTGTTTACATTCTTAACCTGTTCCGCTTTGGCGATGCTGCTTTGTACAAATGTTTTTGCACAGCAGCCAATAACCGGCACTTTAAAATCCGCATCAGGTGAGCCGCTTTCCGGAGCCACTGTTACGGTTAAAGGAACATCAAAATTTGTGGTGGCAGATTCAAAAGGATCATTTAGCATTGATGCCCCAAGTGGAAGTATTCTTATTGTCAGCGCCGTTGGTTATAAAACAAGGGAAATAACATCTGCCGGCACAGACATGAATGAGATACTTGATCTTACAGAAGGATCATTGAATGAAGTAGTTGTTATCGGTTATCAATCTGTAAAAAAGAAAGATCTTACCGGTGCAGTTGGCATCATTAACCCTTCTACGGCTAACCGCAACATTTCCAATACCCTGGCCGAAAGTATCCAGGGCCTTACCCCCGGCGTTACTGTTAGAAATACCGGTACACCAGGTGGCGCTGCTAAAATTGATATCCGTGGTGCAGGCACATTTGCAGGCAATAACCCACTATATATCATTGATGGTATGTACACTGATGCTGCCCCGGATTTTAACCCACAGGATATCGAATCAATCCAGATATTAAAAGATGCCTCTGCAGCCGCCATTTACGGAAGCCGTGCTGCTAATGGTGTTATTATTGTTACCACCAAAAAAGGAAGGAAAGGGCCAATTGTTGTAAATGGCAGCATTAAGAGTGGCACCCAAACGGTCAGCAATCAATATGATATGATGAACGCTGCTGAATACAAGGCGCTGGCCACCAATCTTTACCAGGCGGGCGGATTACCGGTACCTACTTCACTAACAACAGAGTTTGACCCATCCATTGATACTGACTGGCAGGATGAATTTTTGCGCAGGGGGGCTATTGGAGAGTACAAC
>JBKJXQ010000188.1:0-8352 GCA_046716235.1 Chitinophagaceae bacterium | reverse complement strand
CATGGGCCGGTAACGACGGTTGGTTTCGAGAAAATGAATAATCCGTTTGTGAAGTTGTATTGACAGAAAAAAATCTGGAGTTGTGTTGGTTATTTATGCCAGCTATCAAAAATTGCTAGTATCATTACTATTAAAAATATGATGCTCCAAAATATCAGCAAGTAACCGAAATATTTGGCTCCCTTTGAATTTCGAACCTTCTTCTTCTTTCAAAATAATACATGGCATTTTCCTCTGCATCGGGTAACAAATCACCTGTAAAATTGGCATCAAGTCTTTCAACATCAGTATCTATTTTTTTGCTGATAGCTAAAAATATTTAGCCAACTGCTAAAAGTATAGATGGAAAAATCAGCATAGCATAAACTTAGATTGCTTTTCTATAAAACCTCCCAATCCCCGGCATCTTCTCCAATTCCTTTCGTTCAATTTTACCAACAAACCAGGCAAAAAATCCAAAGAGTAAAGTTGCCATGCCCAAATTAAACCAACGGTTATCCCATAGGTACACTAATCCCCGGTGTGAGGCATAGATAAGAGCTGCCATTATTAAATATGCAATTAATTTCTTTTTGGGGTAGGGAATAGGGTAATATTTTTGCCCCATCACATAACTTATAATCATCATAAACGTGTAGCAGCAGAAAGTAGCAATAGCAGCACCGAGGTAATGCAATTTTGGAATCAAAAGAATATTGAGTCCAATAGTTATTAATGCACCGGCAATGGTGATGGCTGCACCCATCATGTTTTTATTCGTCAGCTTATACCAGATACTGAGATTATAATAGATGCCGAGGAAAATATTCGCCATAGCAAACAGTGGCACTACATACAAGCCTTCCGTCCACTCCGAACGATGAATAGATAGGAAAAACCATTTTACCAAATCTATATAAAGACTGATACCCAGAAATAAAAAGCAACAGACAAGTATAAAAAATTTCATTACCCTTGCATAGGTACGTGGTGCATTTTCTTCTTTACTCCGGTTAAAAAAGAAAGGCTCTGCTGCCATGCGAAAAGCCTGTATGGCAATAGAGATTAAAATCGATAAACGGATAATATTGGCAAAAACTCCCAATTCATGTTTGGCCTGCTCCTCTGGTAAATCCACCACATGCTGATATATTAAACGACTCAACATATCATTCACAATACCTCCCATTCCCACTATTATCAAAGGATAAGAGTAGCTCATTACTTTTTTCCAGATAGCTGAATCAAAATTGAAACGTATCTGGCTGAATTCTTTTCGAAGAATAATAAAAGTTAGAATACTGCCGCAGAAGTTTCCAATGAGGTAATAGATAATACCTGAATCTTTCCCGTCGTAAAAAGTTGCTACAAAACTATCGGGATTATTATGAACATATTTTGGAATAACAGCCATGAAAAGCACAACGACAATAATATTCATCAGTACACTGGATAGTTTTGCAAAAGCATATTTTTTTGGCCGGTTCTCCTGCCGCAACCTTGAAAAGCCAATGTGCTGATGGTGTCGAAAAAAATGATACCAGCCATCCAGTTAATGTATTCAGGGTGTTTATCTAAAATGGCCCACTGTGCAATATTTCCTTTAAAGATAAAAAGCAAGGCAGTAAAAAAAATAGTAGACCATATTAACGAAACGGAGAGGGTGTTGTATAATTTTTTTTGGTCAAGCTCCTGCGAAAAACGGAAGTAAGCTGTTTCTAATCCGTAGGTAAACAACACATTTAAAAAAGGGATGATAGCATATACCTGGGTAAGGTCAGCTGTTTTAGAAGGCTGTGCAAAAATTAGCGGCAACGTCAGGTTCATCAGGTAGCCCAAAAAGCGGCTGGCAATGGTAGGTACACCATACCATAATGTTTGCCCTGCTAGTTTTTTAATACCACTCAAAGGATTGGAAATTTCAAGACAAAAGTAGGAGTTGGGCAGGCAAAAAACGAATTTGCCTATTTTAATTAGCTTTCTTCCCTACAATTGCAACGATTTTATTCCATACAGTATCTTTACCTCAAAATAAGTTAGTATGAAAAGAATTGCACTTTCCGGTTTAATAATATTGCTTTTTGCAGGTATGGCTTCAGCACAGGCTTACGAAGGCACCATAGAATTTGATAAGAAAAAGCAAAAAGCTTTTGTTATTAATTATGCATACCCCACAAAAGCTGTAGAGAATGCTATTATTAAAAAAATGGAATCATTAGGTTATAAGACGAAGGAGGAAAAAGGTTTTTTGAATAAGGATAAAGGATTTCTTGTTTATAAAAATGCATTTGTAACCGATATCAGTAGGGATAAAATGGATTATATCGTAAAAGTAGAACGAAAAAGCCGCAAAGAAAGTGATGAGTCTGTCCTGTATATTATTATGAATAAAACAGATGGCACCAATGCGATTGAAAAAATGGATGCTTATGATACTGATCAGGCAAAATATTTTTTGAACAACCTGTTACCTGATATTCAAGCGGCTAATCTTGAATTACAAATAAAAGAACAGGAAGAAATAGTGGCCAAGGCAGAGAAGAAGTTGAGGGATTTAAAAGATGACCAGGTTAGCCTGGAAAAAAAATTGCAGGATAATAAAATTGCCCAGGACAATACTCAAAAAGATATTGAATCGCAAAAACAAACCTTAGGGACATTAATAGGTAAGAGGAGGAGTAACTAGTTTTTATTGCGGCTTAGCATACCGGATATCTTTAAGAAAAGTTGTATCTGTAAGAGTGCGGAGAAATACGGAAAGATCACCCACCTGCGTAGTTGTTAGTGTAATACCATTGATAAGCGAAGGATCTAAACTGCCGCTTTGCTGCACACCGTTCCGGTAATGATTGATGCATTGTGATAATGTATTAAATCTTCCATCATGCATATAATTGGAAGATATGTACACATTCCGAAGGGTGGGCACTTTAAATTTCAGGGAATCTTCTTTTTTGCCTGTTATTCTCATTCGTCCGTAATCATTTAAAAAACTATTTACCGATAAACCAATATTGCGGAAACTGTAATCGGTAAACAGTGGTTCGGGATGACAGCTGGCGCAATTGGCTTTGTATAATTGATAACCATTTTCTTCCTGTGGAGTAAAAGTGGCGGCTCCTTTTTTATAACGATCATATTTTGAATCTGCTGAAATTAAAGACCCGGTAAACTGTGCCAGTGCCTTTAAAATATAGTCCTGCTTTATATCGGGGTTACTGAACACTACTTTAAATTGTGAACGATAGCCTGCGTCACTTTTTATTTTACTGATAATTCCCTGAAACGATTCTCCCATTTCAATAGTACCGGTAATGGGCTGTGAGGCTTCATCTTTCAAGGATGTAAATTCTCCATCCCAATGTAAGCTGGTACTCCATGCCAGGTTAAATAATACAGGAGCATTTCTAAGGGTATGAGAATTATTAACACCGTGACTGAGGTCATGCTCAAATGTGCCAAAGCCGCCTTCTTGCTGGTGACAGGAAGAACAGGAAATGGTATTATCAATGGAAAGGCGGGCATCGTAAAATAGCTTTCTACCTAGTTCAACTCCTTCTTTACTTAATATATTATCAGCAAATGTGTAAGCAGGTTGTGGAAAACCAGCCGGTATTTCCTGTTGCAGCATTTGAAGAGCTGCCGCCCCTTCATTTTTTTTGCAGCTACCTAAAAAATAAGAAGTGAAGATAGCAACAGATAATAAAATTAATATGACTAAAAAACTTTTTCGCATACGGAAAAATGGAATGTACAATTTACCAATTTCTTTTTATGATAATTAGTGACTTGCTTGTTAAAAATCACCCGGTTTAAACTTCTGTCTTCCTGTTTTTATATCGGCTTTTCTTTTTTTAGAGTCCAGGCGTTGTTCTTTTGAGGCTTTGCTGGCCCTGGTGGCAATGCGGGCCTTTTTCTTCTCCAACGCTTTTTTAATTAGCTCATTTATTTTTTCAGCGGATTCTTGTTTGTTGGCCAGTTGTGTGCGGTGAACCTGTGCTTTTACCTGTAAAAATCCATCTGAGCTGATGCGGTTCGGCAATTTCTCTTGCACCAATGCTTTTTGCTCATCAGAAAGTAATGTTGATGAAGTAATATGAAAGGAAGCTATAACCGCTGTTTCCACTTTATTTACGTTCTGCCCGCCTTTGCCACCGCTGCGGGTGGTTTGAAAAGATATTTCTTTACTTGCGTCAATCATTTTTTCAGCTATTACATTTGTAAAACAAAATTACGGACAATGAAGGCAGTTATACAACGGGTAAGTAAAGCAAGTGTGGCTATTGAGGGGAAAATTTATTCAGCTATCGAAAATGGATTATTAGTCTTATTGGGAATAGAAGATGCCGATACAACTGAAGATATTGAATGGCTTTCCGGTAAAATTGTTAACCTCCGCATTTTTGATGATGCTGGTGGAGTGATGAATGAATCAGTAAAAGATAAAAATGGAAATATATTATTGGTCAGCCAGTTTACATTACATGCTTCCACTAAAAAAGGTAACCGCCCTTCTTATATTAAAGCAAGTAAACCGGATACTGCTGTGCCTTTATATGAACAAATGATTCAGCAATTAACAACTGATTCAGGTAAACAAATCCTTACAGGTGTCTTTGGTGCTGATATGAAAGTAGAGTTACTTAATGATGGCCCGGTTACAATTATAATAGATACAAAACTAAGAGAATAGGGCAGAGAGAAAATGAGTAAAGAGCATAGATAGTTTATTAAAAGAAATTTCTTAGAGTAGAAAAATTTGTATTAATTTTTTTTAACTCATTTTCTCTTTCCTTCACTTAGCTTATTCTCTTATCCCAATTTTCTCCGTATAAATTTTTCCGCCTTCCAATCCTATCATCAGGAAAAAGGTTTTCTGATTGACAGGAATGGTGAAAGTATAAAAACTGTTATTAATTTGTTTTTGCTCTATTACCCGGTTGCCACCTGTTGTCCATAGCATAACATGTTTAATAGCTTTGGTACTTTTAATAGTAACCTGCTTACCTGCCGTGAAAATTTTATAAGGTCTGGCTTCTTTTTTCTCTGTAGGTTGGCCCGGAATATTTACAGGTTGTGCCTGCGAAGCAAAACATATAAGGGATAGTAAAGTAATGGCGAATAGCCGTTGAATAGATGGCATCATCATAGAATACATTAATCTTTTAAAGGAATTGGTACAAACAGTCTTCTAAGGGTATGTCCAAAGTGAGTAGTGTCTCTTTGGATTGGTACAGATTGCCGCCTTATCAGGACGGATAACTCTAACGACAAGAATCATGCTATATTGCAAATGATAATCCAAAAATTTTGTTATGACAATTGAGCAAGCCCAGCTGGATGTAGACAGTTGGATAAAAACGGTAGGTGTCCGTTACTTCAGCGAACTTACCAATATGGCTATACTTACAGAAGAAGTGGGAGAGTTGGCAAGACATATATCCAGGCAATATGGTGAGCAATCTTACAAAAAAGATGCTGCTCCTCTTACGGAGGAAGTCAGGAAGATGCTGATCGCCGATGAAATGGCCGATGTGTTATGGGTATTGCTTTGTATGGCTAATCAAACGGGTGTCGATCTAACGGATGCGTTAGAAAAGAATTTTGAGAAAAAAAATAACCGGGATGGAGAACGACATAAGAATAATGAAAAGCTGAAATAAAATTCTGGCATTAAGTATGTTTGCAAATAATATGACTATTAAAGACACCTGGAAGATAACTAAACATTCGTTCAAGGATTTCTTTGATCATGATGTTTTAAAACTAAGTGCAGCACTGGCTTTCTTTACCATTTTTGCCCTGCCTGGTTTATTGATTATTATTATATGGTTTACTGATCTTTTTTATGGGCCCGGGGCAGTGGAGGGAACTGTGTATACACAAATAGAAAACTATGTTGGGCATTCTGCTGCAGTAGATATTCAGAATACCATCCGGAACTCTACCCAAACAGGAGGTAGTAAATTTGCCACCATTGTTGGATTGATTGTACTTATCATTGGTGCTACCAGTGTGTTTAATGAAATTCAAAGTTCGGTCAATACTATCTGGCGGCTCAAAGCAAAGCCACGAAAGGGATTTGGATTTCTAAAATTGATATTCAACCGGCTTCTTTCCTTTTCTATGATTATTACGATGGGCTTTATTTTATTAGTCTCGCTGCTTATCAATGGGGTAATGGATTTTTTGCTCAATAAACTAATGGAAAGAAATCCGGAACTAACAGTGATATTGGTATATGGATTAAATATTATTCTCACCTATTTTATTTCGGCTTTCATATTTGCTGCTATTTTTAAAATTTTGCCGGATGCGAAAGTAAAGTGGAAGCATGTAAGAATTGGTGCTTTCGTTACCGCTTTTTTATTTATGCTGGGAAAATTTATCATCAGTTATTACCTTGTAAATACCAGGATGACCTCGGCTTACGGTGCAGCAGGATCTGTTGTCGTTATATTATTATGGGTGTACTATTCTTCCATGATATTATATTTCGGCGCTGCTTTTACTCACTCCTATGTAGTGCATAAGGGTTCCCGTATTTATCCAAGTAGTTATGCCGTTTGGGTGCAGCAGGTTGAAATAGAATCGGAGAAATCAATACAGGTACAACCGGATGAAAAAATTGTTATCGAAGTGCCGGAGCATAAGGTGGAAACTAACAATGACCCTGCAAAAGATAATATCTAATCTTTTTTTAACCGGCTGAATCTTCCTTCTTACTTTTGCGCCATTATGGCAAATGATTCGAATAAATTCCAGGCGATTATCTCGCATTGCAAAGAGTATGGCTTTATTTTTCCTTCCAGTGAAATATATGATGGGTTGCAGGCTGTGTACGACTATGGGCAAATGGGTAGTGAACTGAAGAAAAACATTAAAGACTATTGGTGGAAAAGCATGACGCAGCTACAGGATAATATTGTGGGTATTGATGCGGCTATTTTTATGCACCCAACTACCTGGAAGGCCAGCGGCCACGTTGATAATTTCAACGACCCGATGATTGATAATAAGGATAGTAAAAAACGTTACAGAGTTGATCATTTGATTGAAGGATATGCAGAAGTATTAAGAACAGAAGGGAAAGAAAATAAATCCGATGAGTTGATTGCAGCAATGGAAGCATTGATTGCTAAAGACGATTTCGCAGGATTAAAAAAATTAATTGAGGAAAATAAAGTAAAATGTGCTGTCAGTGGTACAAGTAACTGGACAGATATCCGGCAGTTCAACCTGATGTTCTCCACCGAATTTGGTTCTACTGCATCAAGCGATGGGGAGGATAATAAAATTTACCTGCGTCCTGAAACGGCACAGGGAATTTTTGTAAATTTTTTGAACGTACAGAAAAGTGGCCGGATGAAAATTCCCTTTGGCATAGCACAGATTGGTAAAGCATTCCGTAATGAAATTGTTGCAAGACAATTCATTTTTAGAATGAGGGAATTTGAACAAATGGAAATGCAGTTTTTTATCCGCCCTGGTACACAAAAAGAATGGTATGATAAATGGAAAGCAATAAGATTGGAATGGCACAACAGCTTAGGAATGCCGGCGGATAAATATCGCTACCATGACCATGTAAAACTGGCACACTATGCTGATGCAGCCTGTGATATTGAATTTGAATTTCCCATTGGTTTTAAAGAACTGGAAGGTATTCATAGCCGTACTGATTTTGATTTGAAACAACATCAGGAATACAGCAAGAAGAAACAACAGTATTTCGATAATGATGTTGATCCGGCTACGGGTAAACCTTACGGCAATTATATTCCTTATGTAATTGAAACATCTATTGGTCTCGACCGTATGTTCCTCGCCGTAATGAGCCAGTCTTATGAAGAACAGGATTTAAGTACCGCTGACAAACAAGATAGCAGGGTTGTATTAAAATTTCCTGCTAAACTGGCCCCGATAAAATTAGCAGTGCTGCCATTAACAAAAAAAGATGGCTTACCGGCTATTGCGGAGCAAATTATCAACGATTGTAAATCTTCTTTCCGTTGTTTCTATGAAGAAAAAGATTCAATTGGAAAACGTTACCGTCGTATGGATGCTCTCGGAACCCCTTTCTGTGTAACGGTTGATCATCAGAGTAAAGAAGATAATACGGTTACTATCCGTCACAGAGATTCTATGGAGCAGGAGAGAGTACCGGTTGGGAAGTTGAGAGAGATTGTATTGAATGCAATTGGATAAAGAAGCGAAGGGAAAAAATAAACACAGAGTAACAGAGATTTTGAGTTTCACAGAGTGATTCATTTAAAAAGCAGTTCTCTGTGCTACTCTGTTACTTTGTATCTCTGTATTGAGAAATACTTTATTAAACTCCAAACTGTTGCAAATGATGATCGAGGTGTTTCC
>JBKJXQ010000187.1:0-4374 GCA_046716235.1 Chitinophagaceae bacterium | reverse complement strand
GGATACACTTACCTCCGGTTATTTAAACGGGCATCATCGTATTGCTGTTCCGAAAGAAAGAAGAAGCGGCAATGGAAAATTTTTGGAATTGATAGGAGCGAAAGGGAATAACCTGCAGAACGTGGATATAAAACTTCCGCTGGGAAAATTCATTTGTGTAACCGGTGTGAGTGGCAGTGGCAAATCAACCCTTATCAATGAAACATTATATCCCATTCTTTCCAAACATGCTTATGGTTCTAAAATGACCCCGTTGGAATATAAATCGGTAAAGGGATTGGAGCATATTGATAAAGTGATTGAAATAGACCAATCGCCAATTGGCAGAACGCCGAGAAGTAACCCCGCTACCTATTGCGGATTTTTTACTGAGATAAGAACTTTGTTTGCTTCAATACCCGAATCAAAAATAAGGGGCTACACAGCAGGACGTTTTTCTTTTAATGTAAAAAGCGGACGATGCGAAGTATGTGAAGGAGGTGGTATGCGGGTGATAGAAATGAATTTTTTACCAGATGTGTATGTGCATTGCGAAAAATGTAATGGTAAAAGATATAACCGGGAAACGCTGGAGATACGGTATAAAGGCAAGTCGATAGCGTATGTATTGGAAATGACGGTGGAGGAAGCAGTAGAATTTTTTCAAAACATTCCTTATATCTATCGTAAAATAAAAGTATTGGAAGAAGTGGGGCTCGGCTACATCACACTTGGGCAATCGGCAGTAACATTGAGTGGGGGAGAAGCACAACGGGTAAAACTATCAACCGAACTTTCAAAAAGAGATACTGGAAAAACTTTTTATATATTAGATGAACCAACTACTGGTTTGCACTTTGAAGATATTCAGCACTTGCTGGATGTGTTGAACAAGCTGGTGGACAGGGGAAATACCATATTAGTAATTGAACACAATATGGATGTTATTAAAGTAGCAGATCATATTATTGATATTGGTCCGGAAGGGGGTGATGGAGGAGGAAGAATTTTATTTGAAGGATTACCGGAAGATTTAATAAACTGTAAAGAAAGTTATACGGCTCAGTTTTTAAAAATGGAATTAGCGTAAAAACAGGACAGATAAGATGTAAAAAAATTATGGGCAGAATTTTAATGCTATAAAATTTTACAAAGCCGGTATAAAAAAAGCATCCAAGTATTACCGGGATGCTTTTTATAACTTGTCACCGTAAATTTATTATTAAGTAGTAGGTGGTTTTTTATTTTCTGGTAATTTAATAATTCCCATAATCCAAAGCACACCAGCAACACCTGCGATAATAGCAAGGAAAATACCAAAAGAAGCAAAACTTGTCTGCCGGAGAAATTGTATTAAAGCTATTGCTGCCGCACCCCCAAAACAAGCCATTACTATCGTTTTTTCCTGCCCTTCATAGATTTTGGTTTTATCACCCATTACAAAAGTTACTACTCCGGCAGCTATAAATCCCAAAAATGAAAGCCATCCTAATCCATGTAAACCATTTATAGAATAACCGCCAAACGTTCCACCAAATGAAATTTTCCACCAGGGTAGTAAACAACTAATAGCACCAACTGCTGCAAGAATCAGTGAATAAAGTTTTTGTTTGTGAAAATTTAAATTTTCCATAATCAGTTCTGTTGATTTTGATTTTACCTACTCGTATGGCTTTTCGGCATTCGCCCCTGTCTTTACGGGATTCAGGTCGCCCTTATTATTTAAGATAAATCTAATATAAGTTAGTTTTTTAAAAACAAAACAAAGTACATGGCTTTTTTATAAACTGATTAGTAACAGAAGCTTAAAATGGGATAGCGTTATAGAGGAGGATTGTGATTTTTTACCCGTAGGTAGTAGCAGGAAGTGATTGAAAAAATCTTTATAAGGGTTCGCATTGAAGCGGCTTTTCACCCGGATACCGGATTTAAACAATTTCCCTGCTGCTACGGGTTTCTTAGTTATGACAATTAAAAGAGCTCAGGTTTGATTATTAAGTTAACAGCTTACTGCATTTATTTTCTATTATTTACTTGCCGCCGTTTAACTTTTTTTGCCCATAAGCGGGGCAGAGAGTGTTTAATAAAATTTATACATATAGGGGTACCAATAGAGAACGGATCAGGTTTTCATCAACCAGGGTATCAGATTTTATTAAGCTCTCCGCCGATTGCTTTACGGGACTTCATTTAATACTATGTAAAAGAACATTATTGTATTTCTAACTGACCGGATGCTGTTTCCTCATCACCACAAAAAACACGGTACACATAAACACCTTTTACAAGATTTGTAACCCGGTGATGGTCTTTTACTTTCAGTTTGTGGTTATGAATTAATGTGCCTTCAAGATCAAATAAAAAAAAGTCTATTTGTTTGCCATTATTTTCTTTAGCTATTACATGCACTTTCTTTTGCGAAGCATCCAGGTATATTTTTACAGAATTATTATTACGCAGAGAAAGTGGCTTATGTTTTTCTTTTTTATAAAACGCATCTTTTCCTGACACAACTTTAAAATCAGCTAAAGCTTTGTATGGTGTTATTGTGGCAGATAAAGGCTGCACTATTAATAACCCGATACAAATAGGTAAAGCTGTGATCTTAAAAATTTGTGGAAGGGATTTTAGTTTCATAATAGTGGATTTTTTTATAGTGGTTATAACTATGCAATGGTTTAATAAAAAACAGGGCATTTTAATGACTGCTTGGCATTATCGGAAGTTATCCTCCATCCAAACCTTAATATGGCTGAAAAATAGGCATCGTTTTCTGTAGGGTCTCCACGTTTAGCCACCCTGTAATAAGGACGGGTATTAGAAAATGTATAAGTGCCACGGTACGATAGTCTTCTTGCCTTTGCCGCATCGGCCGGTGAGAGATAATTGTTAAAATAAATAGGATCAACATAATAATTCTGACTTACATCATCTACATAGTCTGTAAATAATTTACGGTGAAGTATTTCAAACCCTACATATTTATTTTCTCTTATATAGAATTTAAATCCAAAACCTACCAGCACATTTGTTTGGGTAAGTTTATATGGCTTGCTTTTCGGGTATTGCGAAAAACCCTGACCTTCTAACCGTAAGGGGTGCGTTTTTACCCAGCTGCCATCATCATCCTTTACTTCGGGATCAAATTGAAAGATGCCTGCACCGCCTAAAAAATAAGGTCTTAATTTTCCCAGCAATCCATCATATTTTTCCAAAAAATAAGTAGGATAAAATTCCACGGCTGCATATATCTCATTAATCTTTGATCTGAAATTGAGGTTCCTTTTTAAACGATATCTTTCAGCTCCGCCTTTATTGGGAGCAAGTGCATCATCCCCTTCTACCACTCCAATATTACCGGCGAGGCGGAAGCCAAACCATTCTCTGGGATAATAATTCAGATATAAGCCTTTATTAAGTTTGGTGAGGGGAACATCAAGGTCTTTAAGAAAAGTTTTTCCTTTGCCTTCACTTCCACCCAGATCGCCAAGAAAAAACATCGGACCGAGTCCGAGTCCTATCTCAAATTTTCCATTGCCAGAGCTAATGGATTGCGAATGAGCTGAGGGAGAAAAAAAAGCAAACAGAAAAATTATCACGGACAACCGTGCAACAGGTACATGTGTTCTCATTAGAATCGGATTTCTGGTTTTTCTACTATTGGATTTCGGAACTAAAGTAGAAAAAGAAAAAAATAAACACATACAGTATAGCCATATTTATTTAATTAAATTGACTATAAAAGTTGAAATACGAAGTGATTCTACGAATGGGGGATTATAATCTTACCATTTCGATGTGTTTAATGCCATCTTCGAGATATATTTCACTTGTTTGTATAAAGCCCAGTGAAGTATAAAATTTTTGCAGATATAATTGTGCACCAATCTTAATGGGCACTTCACCAAAAAGATCTTTTATTTCTTTAATAGATCGCTGCATCAGTTCTTTACCAATACCACTACCCCTGGCTGATGGAGAAGTAACTACTCTTCCAATAGAAGCCTGTTCGTAAGCCAATCCCGGTGGTAGTAATCTTGTAAAGGCAACCAGTTTTTCATTATCCCATCCCATAAACTGCCAGGAAGAAATGTCTTTATTATCAGCATCCTGGTACACACAGTTTTGTTCTACCACAAACACCTCATTTCTTAATTGCATTATTTTATACAACTCAATTGCCGATAAGTCATCAAATTTTTTTAAAGTCCATTGTATTGCCATGTTCATTTTTTTAGTAATTAGTATTGGTATTTATCGCCCCATAATGCCTTTAAAAATTTACATAGCTCTTCTTCCCGTGCATTTTTGCCTGGATTATAAAATTTTACACCGGAAAACTCTATTGGAAAATATTCCTCTGGCGAAAAATTGTTATCGTAACTGTGAGAATAT
>JBKJXQ010000186.1:0-5259 GCA_046716235.1 Chitinophagaceae bacterium | reverse complement strand
CAAAATATATATGATGACACTGCTCCTGAATATAAGAACAGGTTTTGGCAGGTCAACTTAATTTATATGTTTTCTCATAAAAGTAAATAAGTTCAAAAAATCTTTCAATGTAAAAGGCTGGAATTATCCGGCCTTTTCTTTTTACGATATATTTGTACACAAAATCTATTTTTTGAAAGTATTATTAACAGAACCAGAACTATTTAAGTCCACCCATTTATTGGCTAAAAAACTAAGTGATGCTCACCCGGTTTTAACTGATGTTGTATTTGTCGGCATTCAACAGGGTGGAGTAGTGGTGGGTAATGATATTGTTGCTGAAATACAGAAAATAAGCCCCGCTCAGAAATTAGAGTACGGCCAATTAGATATTACTTTTTACCGGGACGATATCCGTAAGGAAATCCTTACACCCGATACGATGAATATCCCTTTTGCTATCGAAAATAAAACGGTGGTCTTGATAGACGATGTTTTATTTACCGGCCGCACAATTAAAGCAGCCCTGGATGTATTGTTGGATTATGGCCGTCCTGCTAAAGTGGAGCTGTGTGTATTAATCGACAGAAAGGAACATCGCCAGTTTCCTATACAAGCTGACTATGTTGGAATAACGGTGGAAACAAATAAAACAGACAAAGTAAAACTGGTGAACAAGGAAGTCGTCCTTATTACTTCATGATTTTCTTATATCAATTTGTAATTTTCGTATCATTCATGGCCAAAAACCTATAATTTCGCTTTTTAATGCAACTATCCACTCGACATCTGCTGGGCATTAAAAATCTTACCAAAGAAGATATTTCACTTATTCTTTCTACAGCTGAGCAATTCAAAGAAGTTTTACAACGACCAGTAAAAAAAGTTCCATCACTCAGGGATGTTACCATCGTTAATCTTTTTTATGAAAATTCCACCCGTACAAGGTTTTCTTTTGAACTGGCGGAGAAAAGATTGAGTGCTGACACTATCAACTTTGCTTCTTCTTCTTCTTCTGCAGCCAAGGGAGAAACTTTACTGGATACAGTCAACAATATTTTATCTATGAAAGTAGATATGGTGGTGATGCGGCATAATGCCAGCGGTGCCCCCCATTTTTTAGCGCAACATATTCCTGCTGCTATCATCAATGCAGGCGACGGCACTAATGAACATCCAACGCAGGGCTTGCTGGATGCATTTTCTATTAAAGAAAAAACCGGCACATTAGCAGGAAGAAAAGTAGCTATCATCGGCGATATTATGCATAGCCGGGTGGCCCAGAGTAATATTTACTTATTAAAAAAGATGGGGGCAGAAGTAACTGTTTGCGGCCCACCTACATTAATTCCAAAATATATTAGTGAAGCATTGGGTGTGCAGGTAAACTATAATCTTAAAGAAACATTAGAGTGGTGTGATGTGGCCAATGTGCGGCGTATACAATTGGAAAGGCAAAACCAGGTTTTATTTTCATCATTACGGGAATATAGTATTGCGTATGGTATCAATCGTAAGTTACTCGACAGTTTACATAAGGAGATAGTCATTATGCATCCGGGCCCGATAAACAGGGGAGTGGAGTTGGATAGTGATGTGGCTGACTCTAAGCAATCCATTATCTTGCAGCAGGTGGAAAACGGCGTAGCGGTGAGAATGGCTGTGCTTTATTTATTAGCTAATCGAAATAATTAATTTGTTCGAAGTTTGAACCCGATAGCTATTGGATTTGTTTTTAAGTGAACTAAAGTATTAACAGCCTGCTTGATTATAAAGAATTTCAAATTTCTAACCTAAACTTTGGTTATGGCTCGTATCTGTCTTTTTCCAGGAACATTTGACCCCGTTACTCTCGGTCATGTGGATATTATCAACAGGGCTATTCCATTATTTGATAAAATAGTTGTGGGAATAGGATTGAATACTTCCAAGACCCCTATGTTTTCACCGGAACAACGGTTAGAATGGATTGCCGAAATTTATAAAGATGAAGAACGGGTGGAAGGTGCTATATACGAAGGCCTGACTATTAATTTTTGTAAAACAATAGGGGCTCACTTTATACTTCGGGGCATTCGCTATGTCAGCGATTTTGAATATGAAAAAACAATTGCTGATGCTAACCGTACGTTGGATAAAACAATTGAAACTGTTTTTCTTACCGGCGAACCGAAATATACATCCGTAGCTTCTACTATTGTTCGTGATATCATACGGAACAATGGTAATGCAGCACCTTTTTTGCCTGATGTTGTTTCAAAATCTTTTCAGCATTAATACTTTTTTAATATGTCTATCTGGTTTAATAAAAAATTATCGATTGAGCATTTCAGTAAACCTGATAAGGATACAATGAACGATTACCTCGGTATTGTATTTACTGAAGTAGGAGAAAATTTTCTGAAAGCTAAAATGCCGGTTGATCATCGTACCAAACAAACATACGGGTTGCTGCACGGAGGTGCGTCTTGTGTGCTGGCCGAAACGATTGGAAGTATAGCAGCCGCAATGGTAGTTGATCATAACCGCTACCAGGTTGTGGGATTAGAAATAAATGCCAACCATGTACATAGTGCTACCGGTGGATATGTAATTGGTGTAGCCACACCATTACATCTTGGTAAATCAACTCATGTATGGGATATTAAAATATATAATGAAAATGAGAAGATGGTTTGTGTAAGCCGGCTTACGGTAGCCGTTATAGAAAAAAGAGATTTTACAACACCACGTTCACTTTAAATTATTTCATAAACTCTTTAATAACATCGACCACCGAAGGAAAACATTCCGGAAATAATTTTTCCGCTTCTTTGGTTTTTATCCATCTTGCTTCCAGAATATCTTCTTCAGTTTGTGGTTGCAGAAGTTGTTTCCCTTCTACTTTCATATTGTACCAGTAAGATTCTTTAAGTATAAATCCCGAACCTTCGTGGTAAGTGTGATAGGTAGTAAGAAGCGGTGAGATTAATTTAATTTGAGATAGGCCAGTTTCTTCTTCTACTTCTCTTACGGCACATTGCTCCAATGTTTCGCCTTGGTCTAATTTTCCTTTGGGTAGGTCCCATTTTCCCCGGCGGAAGATCATCAGCAGTTCATTGTTTTCATTTAGTACAAGTCCCCCCGCTGCTTTTATAATTGTAAATTTTTTCCAAAAAGCTTTTTTTAATTTATTTAAATCGGGGTGAAAGAAAACCCCGGCATGTACTTCAGGCTCCTGCATTTCATGAATAATAGTTTTAATAGTATGTATATCCAGCTCATCAATAAATATGGCATCATCATGATGAATGTATGGTTCAATTATTTCATCTACTGTATCGCAAAGAAACAAAGGCTTGTCATCAAAGTAGATTTTCAGATACATAAATAATAGATCGTTAAGTTGTTAATTAAGTTACGCTGGTAAATACCGGAAGTTACGGATTTAAGACTGTTAGCTTATTACTACAGCCAGCTAATTGCTGTACCTGCTCCTGACTCAGGGCTTTTCTTTATATTCGCCACATGACAGATGCCATAGCAGTTGCCGAAAAACTTCTTCAGGTTAATGCAGTTCAATTAAATCCGGAACAACCCTTTACCTGGGCCAGCGGATGGAAGAGCCCTATCTATTGTGATAATCGCAGAATTCTTTCTTTTCCCTTTATCCGTGATTTTATTAAATCGGAAATGTGTAATGTGATTTTTGAAAAATTTCCTGAAGCAGAAATGCTGGCAGGAGTTGCTACGGCAGGTATAGCCTGGGGTGCAATGGCGGCAGATCAATTAAAGCTGCCATATATCTATGTTCGTCCAAAGCCTAAAGAACATGGTATGGGCAACCAGATTGAAGGATATTATGAAAAAGGCCAAAAGGTATTAGTGATCGAAGACCTTATTTCTACGGGTAAAAGCAGCTTACAGGTGGTAGATGTGTTGAGAGGAGCCGGGGTAGAAGCTATTGGAATGGTATCTATTTTTACTTATGAATTTTTTGTTGCAACGGAAGCATTCAATACTGCATCATTGACGTATCAAAGCCTGACCAATTATACTACATTGATTGAACTGGCGGTTAATAAGGGCATTGTTTCTGCTGACCAGCAAGATGTTTTGTTAAAATGGAGGGATGATCCTGCAGGTTGGAAAGGCGTTTTGTAATTTGCCATCAGATAAACTCAGGTTGTCAGATTCTTGATATGGTGAGTTTGTTGAAATACCGATAAGAATTTATTATAAACACATTTGAGCATGAAGAAAATATTTTTCGCAGCAATTGCAATACTGGGCCTGGCAATAGTAGGTCATTCTCAAACCAAGGCAGTAGTTACGGCTATTATAAAAACTCCCACTGCACTTTGTGAAAGTTGTAAAACAAGAATAGAAACCTATCTGAAACGCTACGATGGCGTACTCGAAATAAATGTGAATTACCGGAAAGGTGAGACGAAAGTTAAATACCTGACCGACAGGACAGACATTGAACAAATAAAAACGGCCATATCAAATGCAGGTTATGATGCGGATGATGTTCCGGCAACAGAAGATGCTTATAAAAGACTTCCAAAAACCTGTAAGAAATTTGAAGATGGAGGTGGGCACCCTAAGCCGAAAACAAAACCTGTTGCAGCACCTGCGCCGCTATAAGCAACGTAATTTATTTATGGAATATGGCTGTATTAATGTTCTGTTTTATTAATACCGCACAACATAGCTAAATAAATTCCGCCCTTACTAATTGATCCTTCACTCAAATTTTTATCAGCACTTCCCTTGTTAAACTAACCTGAAATGGTTTTTCAACTGAGTATAATGTTTCATATCAATATTCCCGTTAATCGTCCCGGTTCTCGCCAATAAGGTATTAATTCTTCCAATCTGGCTTTAGCAATTCTAAGTAAAACCTTAGCTGACAACTCTTTTTCTGAAGAAATTAATGCTCGGATGCGATAGTTATTTGAAGATTATTATACCACAATAGGGTGTTCTTGAATTCCTGAAACTATCTGTATTATTTGAAGCAGTAAGAAATCGAAATCCATAACATCATAGCCCTTAATTCAGTTTTTACCCCAAATTTTGAAGAAGCTCAGGTTTCCGGCTATAATTTATTTTTTCCACTTCCGGCATCCAGTCAAATCTTAAGCCCTTTCTGACACATCCCACTCCAACTTTCCGCAACTTTTTGCAAGGGTAGAGTTACTACTTCCCTTTCTTACTAAACAAATTAAACAGCCTTGCAGTTATCTTATTATAGCCCTGCTATAGAGAGCTTTTTATCTCTAATATATTTAGTTT
>JBKJXQ010000185.1:0-4213 GCA_046716235.1 Chitinophagaceae bacterium | reverse complement strand
GCTTGTTGCTGAGTACTGCGCTGAGTGAAGTGCTTCGTATTCTTGAAGGAGTTACAAAATCATTCATGAAAAAACTAATACCGAGAGCTTTTGGTCTTATTTCATCATCCTGGGCATTCACAGCAGGTACCAGTAAGTACAGTGCAAACAAAACTGATAGTATCTTCTTCATAAAGAGATAGTTTGGTTTAAAACTGAACAAAAATAACTGGTAAGTTTAATATCCTAAAATAAATTTATGCTCCTAATTCTCAAAGCATTGTATAACTCATTTTCCGAAAAAGCTGCTTTTACTAATAATCAGAGATAAAAGAATAGAAAAGTTATTTTGAAGCAAAATATTTTTCCCTTAAATACTTGTCTTCGTTATATATATCATTATAGAATACTATGCCTGTTTTTTGCCCTTCACAAGTAAAATATCGGATATAAACAGGCATCTTATTATGAACGGCTACCGTTTTCTTTTCCTTTTTCAGAAGCCAGGACATCACAGAATCAATTTTTGTATAGTTGTTTCCTGAAGCATTCAAACTATCGTTTCTGAGAATATACATAGCCAGTTTATCCCATTCCTGTACCCTTACGCAACCATGACTCATTGACCGCATAGAATTACTAAAGAGATACCGTTGATTAGTGTCATGCAGATAAACAGAATATTTGTTACTAAATACAAATTTCATAATACCCAGTGCATTATCATCACCACTACCCTGTACTACCCGGTAAGGAATTGTTTTATTGTATTTAGACCAATCTACGGAATATGGATCTATTTCATTTCCTTTTGAGTCGACAAGACTAAACCCTTTACGGGCCAGATACCCTGGATCTTTTTTAACTGCTGGTAAAATTTCTTTGGCAACTATACTGGGTGGTGGTACCCATTGCGGGTAAGTAATAAGTTGGGTAATGTTGCTGGTAAGTAAGGGTGTTCTTGTTTTTGGCTTTCCGGTTATTACTTTTGAAAACAATTTTACAGAATCGCCTTGTAATAATTGAAGGTAATTGGATGCAATGTTGACCCAAATATATTTAGAAGGCATTTTTTCCGGCAACATTTTATACTTGTCCATAGTTATTGCAATGCGAATAAATTTTTCCCTGTCATTCACATTCATTGCTCTTACAGTACCTTCCCCGGTACGGCCATCAATAGCAATTCCCTTTTCTTTTTGAAAAGATTTAATAGCACTTGCCAGGTGAGATGAATCTGCAGCAACACTATCAAAAGCAATAAACCCACCCTCATACAATCGTTTCTGTACTATTTTTTTAAATTGCAACGTATCTTTTACGGGATAAGGAACAATAGTAAATTGCCGGAAATCTGCACTATCCAAAAACTTTTGAATACCCTGCTTTAACAACCTGTATCCTTTATGCACTGGCTCTAATGATTGAATTATCTGTATCAGCGAACCGGATGACCGTAGATCAGTAAATTTTTGCAGATAAAATTCATCGCTTAATATGGAATCGTTTCTAAGTGTAACACTATCCTGCGGCAACCTGCCCAATTTTACATCTTTTACTATTTGTATAAAAGCATCAGTAAGCATAATATCTGCTCTTGACCAGAGCAAAGCATCTTTACGATCATTCTTTATAGCACTGTCATTAAAAAATCTGGTTCGTATGATTGTTAACTCTTTTAAATGATAGTCTTCAGGAAACAATCCGTAAAGTTGTGCTGTTTCAATAAAATGAAACAAGGAATCTCCTGATGGTAGCCATACCTCCTGATTACTCCAAACAGGAGAAAATTCATTTTTCGTATACCATAATGCTGCAATGCGAGGTTGGCTGATTTGAATGGTGTCATCCAGTTTTCCATTTTCATTTGTTTCTTTAATGAAAGTTTCTATCAGCTCTTTTGCTCTGGCCTGCATATCCTGTGGATTATCGACAATACTAACCTCTTTCTTATTTTTAGTTTTGCAGGCCAATAATAAAAAAAAATATAGTGCTATGTAAATAAAATCTGAACGTCTAAATCTGTATGTAATCATAGTTTTTGTAATAAAGAAACATATCTGTTTTTGGAACTACTGAATTTTCACCTTTACCTATAAATAAGAATTACAATGTAAGAAAACGTTTCTGTAATAACCGGTCTTCTAATTTTATTTTTTTTCAAAATAGTGACCTCCATTAAAAAAATCAAATAGAAATGGATAGCCTGGGATTAAGAGATAGAAGTTTTTATGAGTAAACAAGAAAATACTAATCCTGTCATAGCGCATTAACTAATAAAAATCCTATTGATTAAAGAAGATTTAAAGAGAAACAATATCTATAACTGCATCTGAGTTTATAGTGCCATAAACATGCGGAAAGGTGTCAGCCGTAGATGGTGACCAGTCAAATACAAACTTACTGGTGAGTTTATCAGTATCAATTACCAATTTTACCAAATCAGTTTTATCCGCAAAATATCTTTCCAGTACACCTGCCACCTGGTGTTCCTGTGAGCAATGAATAAAACCTTCGGCAATTAATGACGGATGATTGTAAAATCCATTTTCTTGTGCTGTTTTCCAGTCTGCGGCAGTGGTTACATGATAAATGATTGGCATAATCGTTAGAATAATCAGATCAGGAAATAACCCGTTTTATTTTTTGTTCCAGTAAAAGTAAATCAACTAATGCAACAGCTGTCGCCGCTTCCAATATAACAGGTGCCCGCAAGGCTACACAAAGATCATGACGCCCCTTTACCGAAAAATTTTCTGTCTGACCTGTATCCCAGTTTAAACTGTTTTGTTGTTTCGGTGTAGAAGCTGTTGGTTTAATAGCAATGCGAAATACCAGTTCATTACCATTGCTGATACCACCCACAATACCACCGGCATGATTTGTTCTGGTTTTACCTTCCATATTTTCAATGGCATCATTATGCTGCGAACCAAACATTTTTGCTGCGGCAAAACCGCTGCCAAATTCAATTCCTTTTACAGCAGGTATAGCAAAAGCAATATGTGCAATCTGCGATTCTACAGAATCGAAAAATGGTTCTCCTAATCCTACAGGCAATCCAGTTACTTTACATTCAACAATACCACCCACAGAATCTTTAGCATCAATGGCGTTTTGTAAACCTTTTTCTAAATCTTTTTCGCCGCCGATTTCTGTTACGGCCGCTTCTATTGTTATACCTGCCATTAATTTTTTGGCAATAGCACCAGCAGCCACTAATCCAGTTGTTAGTCTTGCACTGAAATGTCCGCCACCACGGTAATCTTCATTGCCACCGTATTTTTGGTGTGCCACCCAATCAGCATGACCGGGCCGTGGAATACTTCTTTGTTTGTTATAATCTTCGCTGCGGATATTATTATTTTCAAAAATGATAGTGATAGGTGCACCGGTTGTTTTACTATTGAAGAGGCCACTTTTAAAAAAAGGATAATCGTCTTCTTTTCTTGGTGTTGTTCCTTTGCCTTGTCCGCCTTTTCTTCTTTCTAAATCAGGCAACAAATCTTCTTCTGTTAATGATAAACCAGCAGGGCATCCATCAATAACAATACCTACCGATTCGCCATGCGATTCGCCAAAGATGGAGACACGGAATATGCGGCCAAAACTATTCATGAATGGTAAACTTATTATTTAAAGATACGTCAGCCCCGAGCTTTTTCAAATCTTCATAAAAATCGGGATATGATTTTTTAACTGCCTGTGCTTCGTCAATTACCATTTCACTATCGGCTTTTAATGCCGCTACTGCACAAGCCATTGCAATACGATGATCATGATGGGAATGTACATCAGCTCCTTTTACTTTGCCATCACCATGTATTATCATTTCATCTCCTTTCAAATTAATAGTGACTCCCATTTTATCAAATTCATCTTGCAAGGTTACTGCACGGTTACTTTCTTTATGTGTCAAACGGCTTACACCTTTAATAGTTGTCTTGCCTTTGCAATAAGCAGCCAATACTACCAATGGCGGAAATAAATCCGGACAATCTGTTGCATCAAAATAAAATGCATCCATTTCTGTGGGATGTAATTGAATTCCTTTTGAATCCATTACAATTCCTGCATTCGCCGCCATCAGAGCATCAATGATTGTTTTATCAGCTTGTGTGGAAGCTAAGTCCAGACCACGAACTGTTATTGGACCAGCGATTGCACCTGCTACTAATAAAAATGCGCCACCGCTCCAGTCACCTTCGACGGTATAATTGTGAGTGGCTAGTGG
>JBKJXQ010000184.1:0-3312 GCA_046716235.1 Chitinophagaceae bacterium | reverse complement strand
GTTTAAGCATTTGTATATGCTGACCAGCGATATACAGCTGAAGGGCTGCCGGATGCGAAGGGGAAGTGTGAAGCGCAGCGGAACACCGCAGCCCGTAGCAGCCGTAACTGGTGTTGAGTAATGAGATGGACGATGACAGCCCATCTATAAAAAAACTTATTCTACTATGGTAATCTTCAAAACGTTGGTGGGTAAATGTAAGGGAACTGGTGTGCTGCCGGTATTTACTACTATATTTCCTTTTTTGAGAAAGCGTCGTTCTTTCAGAATATCTATCTGGTCGAAAATAATATCATCAAGACTTTCTTCTTCATCATAATAAAAAGCCCGTACTCCCCAGCTAAGACTTAGCTGATTTACTAACGACTTTTCTTTGGTAAAAATATACAGTGGTGATTTGGGGCGATAAGTACTCAGCGTAAAAGCAGTGTAACCACTTTCTGTCATACCAATTAATGCATCAGCATTTACATCTTTGGCAAGTTTGCAGGCATTGTAGCAAACAGCATCGCTTAAGAAAGAAGGGGAGTGTGGTTGTGGTGCCAGCTCATCTTCCCGGTTATAGTTGTAACCATTTTTTTCTACTTCGATAATTATCTTACACATGGTTTGTACTACCAGTGTAGGATGTGCCCCTGCTGCTGTTTCTGCACTCAGCATTACGGCATCGGCACCTTCGAGTACTGCATTTGCCACATCGGTTATTTCGCTGCGATTGGGTTTGTTGAATTCTATCATGCTCTCCATCATCTGTGTGGCTACAATTACGGGCTTGGCCCTGTGTAAACACATACGGATGATTTGTTTTTGGAGCAAGGGAATTTTTTCTACCGGAAGTTCTACGCCCAAATCGCCACGGGCAATCATTACCGCATCTGATTCAATGATGATATCCCGGAGATTTTCCAACGCCTCGGGTTTTTCTATTTTAGAAATTATTTTTGTTTTACTTTTTTTCTTATCTAATTTTTTGCGCAGTACTGTAAGGTCTTCTACTTTGCGTACGAACGAGAGGGCTACCCAGTCTAATTTTTGTTCGATGATAAAATCAAGATCAATCAGATCTTTATCTGTTAATGCGGGCAATGATATTTTTGTATCGGGCAGGTTAATTCCTTTTTTGGAAGATAAGATACCACCCATAGTTACTTCTACCTGCACATCATTATTTTTCAATACTTTTTTAACTACCACTTCCAGTTTACCATCATTAATCATAATGGTATTTCCTACTACCACATCTTCATGCAGGTTAGGATAGGAAACATAAATCCTTTGTTTGTTACCAATTACTTTTTCATTGGTAAAAGTGAGGATTTCGCCGGGTACAATTTCAATCTGCCCGCCTTCAATTTCGCCTACTCTTAATTTTGGTCCCTGTAAATCGCCAAGGATAGCAATATTAAAGGGTTCTTTTATATTGATATTTCTGATGTGCTTAATGATCTTTGCTTTATCCTCATGCGAGCCATGAGAAAAGTTTAACCGGAATACATTTACCCCGGCCTTTACCAGGTCCAGTAATTTATCATAGGTATCGCAGGCAGGGCCCACAGTGGCTACGATTTTAGTACGATGCGTTGTATGTACAAGACCGGCTTCCCGGTCCATTTGCTTATGATAATATTTTGCTGAATGTTTTGCCATGATGTAGTTGCTTGTTACCGGGATTAATTACCTGTTACTGATTTTTAAAATTTTATACGTTCGGATTTTTCCGATTTATTACGAGGCTAATATCTTTACTATCTTCATCCACTCCTCACTTATTTTTGCTTTATTTTTTACAGCATTTTCCAATGGGATATAATGCATTTTATTATTTAAAATTCCTACAAACACATTATATCTTCCTTCCATCAGGCTTTCTACTGCATGATAGCCCATGCGGCTGGCAATTAACCTGTCTATACAGCTGGGGGAACCGCCCCGTTGTATGTGGCCAAGTATACAAACCCTGATTTCTGCATTGGGTAATTTATTTTTTAATATTTTTTGTACCTCATTGGCACCCCCATTCTCATCTCCTTCGGCTACCACTATAAGATTCACTAATTTTTTCCGTCTTTCTTTTTCCAGCAGGGAAGCAACAATATTATTCATATCCGTTTTTCGTTCTGGTATCAGGATGTTTTCTGCACCTGTGGCAATGCCACTGTGAAGGGCAATATAACCGGCATCACGGCCCATCACTTCTATAATAAAAATACGATCATGTGCATCCATCGTATCTCTTATTTTATCTATCGCTTCAACAGCCGTATTAACAGCGGTATCAAAACCGATAGTAAAATCGGTGCCGTTTATATCTTTGTCAATAGTACCGGCCAGCCCTACACAGGCTATGTCAAATTCCTGGCTAAACTTTACAGCTCCACGGAATGAACCATCGCCTCCAATAATAACAAGCCCCTCAATACCTCTTCGTTTCAAATTTTCATAGCCCTTTTTTCTGCCTTCAAGATCAAAGAATTCTTTGCATCGGGCAGTTTTTAAAATGGTGCCGCCACGCTGAATGATGTTGGCTACTGAACGGGACTCCATACGAAAAATATCATCTTCTATCAAACCCTGGTAACCTCTCATTATACCATACACCTCCAGTTCATGATAAATGCCGGTACGTACAACAGCCCTGATGGCTGCGTTCATACCCGGAGAATCTCCTCCTGATGTAAGTACTCCAATTTTTGTTATTTTTTTTGACATATCTGTAATAAAGTCTTCTTTAATAATTTAGTTCAAGCTAACATTTGTTAGGGGGATCAGGTTTCAAATGGCCTCCAAAAATAAGGTTTTGTTTTTTTAAATGTGTCATTAACGAAGCAGCATGTTTTCTGTGCTGAAATAATGCTTACAGCGGTTTGAATTTGTACAATAGTAATTCCCGGTAATATGGATAAACTTATGCAATGGTTGTTTTATGTTCCGTTTATGTATCATATCAATTAGACGTTAAAAATACAGTTTGGGTACACGGATAAAACGGATTGGATAGATGAACACAGATTATTTTGATAAATCAAAATCCTGGATTTCTGCGTAGCAGAAAATCCCCGCCTGACCGGACGGGCAGGTGTGTTCATCCCAATACTCTGTTTCATCCGTGTGCAAATACTTGATAATTAATTAGATTTTCAATAGGTTGCTTTAATGTAATTGGTATAAGCAATTCTTTTCTTACCTTACTAAGCCCAAAAGCACCAGTGACACAAAACCGCCAACTCGTAGCCATCATGTTTACCGATATTGTCGGGTACACTTCATTAATGGGTAATGATGAGGAGAAAGCATTTAGCCTGCTTAAAGCCA
>JBKJXQ010000183.1:0-3896 GCA_046716235.1 Chitinophagaceae bacterium | reverse complement strand
GGAGTCTGCTCTCCTCTCCACCCCGTGGAGAGGAGTTGGGGGTGAGGAGTCAGTTTCTCACAAATATCATTCAGTACATCAGGCGTTGCAGAAGCTGTTAATGCCAAAAGAGGAATACCCGGTAATTCTTCTCTCAATGCAGCAATCCGTAAGTAAGGCGGACGAAAATCATAACCCCATTGCGAAATACAATGTGCTTCATCCACGGCAATTAAACTGATATGTAATCCCGGAAGATATTCTTTAAACAAAGATGTTTCTAATCGTTCAGGTGAAACGTATAAAAACTTACAATTACTTTCAGATGCTACTTTAAATGTATTGATAACTTCTTTGCGGCTCATGCCTGAATAAATAGCAAAGGCAGTAATATTTTTTCTGCGCAGATTTTCTACCTGGTCTTTCATTAAAGCTATCAATGGAGAAATAACGAGGCACATACCTTCTGTGGCCATTGCGGGAACCTGGTAGCATAATGATTTGCCACCACCGGTTGGCATTAGTGTTAAAGTATCTTTTCCATCCAGTATCGAATTGATTACTTCTTCCTGTAACGGACGAAATGTTTCGAACCCCCAGTATTGTTTGAGTATTCCGTGAATGGTGAACCGTAAGTCGTGAGCCATAACGTCTTTATTAACTAATCATTTTTGAGATGAGCTGGAAAGTTCTTATAATTAATATACCTAACTCATTCATTTTTTCTTTTGATGTATAGTTCAGATTAACGGCAATTTCCAATGCTGTATCAACTTCAACTAAAGATCCCCGGGCAATTTCATAAAATCTTTTTCTTTCGGCTAAAGATTTTCTTGAACAACCTTCAGCAATATTTAAATGAACAGACAGTGCCGCTCTTCTGATTTGAGAAATCATTCCAAATTTTTCCTCTGAAGGGAATTCCTTAGTTTCTTTATAGCAGGTTAAGACAAATTCTTTTGAAACTTTAAAAACATCAAGCTTGGTATGCGATAGTTCTAAGAACATACAATATTTAATATTAATTTAATGAAATTATAAAGATTGAACCGATTCACGACTCACCACTGACGATTACACCACTTTCTTCACGAAGAGGCGGACCGAGTTAATAGCCAAAACTACATCACTTAATCCCATCACCAATGCACTGAAACCGGGAGTAAGAAAACCAAGAGCGGCTACGGGGATAGCAATAATATTATAAGCAAAAGCCCAAAACAAATTTTGTTTGATGGTGATATAAGTATGTTTACCAAGCCCCAATGCAGTCGGTAAATTTTTTAAGCCATGATTCATCAGTACAACTTGTGCACTTTGCATCGCAATTTGCGAAGCGTCATTCATAGATATACCTATGGTTGCTTTTGCTAATGCAGGTGCATCATTTATACCATCACCAACCATTGCTGTTGGCATAATGGCAGTAAGTTCTGTTATCTTATTCAACTTTTGTTCTGGTGTTTGTTCTGCCATTACTGTATCAATGCCTAATTGTACAGCCAGTTCATTGCAGGTAAATTGTCTATCGCCACTGAGTAAAATGGTTTTTATTTTTTTGCTATGCAGATAATCAATAACTGCCTTTGCTTCTTGTCTTATTTCATCTTTTACATCAATCCATCCCAGCAAAAGGCCATTTTTAGTTATATATACATTATGATTGTCGTCAGTGATGGGTGCTGAATTGTGAGTATAAGGTGAATTTTCAGTTGTCGATTCCCGGCTCAGGGCTGACGTTAATACTTTAAATGAACCGGCCCACCAGGTATTCCCTTCTACATCTTCTGCTTTCACACCCAAGCCTTTTACTTCTTCAACCTTCTTCCATTTAATCTCATCTTTTACGCTGGATCCTGTGGAAGTTTTCCATTCACTTGTAATCGCCTTCGCAATCGGATGATTAGAATATTTTTCTAATGAGTGAGCAATTTTCTTAAACTCTTCCTGAGTTATGAGGCCTGAGTCGTGAATGGGTGTTGAATTGTGGAAAGCCGTCTCACGCCTCACTACTGACGGCAAAACCATAAAACCTGCGACTTCAAACTTCCCCGTTGTTAGCGTTCCTGTTTTATCAAACACTACCTGCTTTATATCTTTAAATAATTCCAGGCTTGTTGCATTGCGGAACAGGATACCTGTTTTTGCTGCCCGCCCCAATCCAACTGCAATAGCTGCGGGTGTAGCTAAACCCATTGCACAGGGACAGGCAATAACTAATACAGCAATGCTTCTCATTAATGCCGGTGAAAAATCTTTTAATACCACCCAATTGATAATTAATGTAAGAACAGCAATGCCGAGTACAACAGGAATAAATATGGCACTTATTTTATCTGCCAATAATTGCATGGGCGGTTTTTCTCCCTGCGCCTGCTTTACCAAATTAATGATACCAGATAGCACTGTATCATTTCCCACCGCCGTTACCTGTGCTTTTACGGTTCCATCACTGATAATACTTCCACCAATCAATTTGTCTTTATAAATTTTATGTACCGGTACACTTTCACCAGTAATGATGGCTTCATTAACATGAGCCTCACCCCAAAGAATTTTACAATCAATCGGTACCTGTTTACCACTCTTTATCAGTACTAAATCACCAACATGTAATAAAATATTTTCCACCGGAAAAATTTGTTCTTTATGTTTATCATCAAAAGCAATCATATTGGCCATCACTTTTTGTGATGTAGCCAGCTTATTTAATTCTCTTTGTGTGGAAGCAATGGATGCATGTTCCATGTAATTCCCAAGAAAAACCAACGTAATGATGGTGGCAGCCGTTTCATAAAACATATACTGCGCAGCTTGTCCGGTTAATGAGCCATACAAACTATAAAAGAAAGCAGCAGTGGCACCAATAGCAATCAGAACATTCATATTGGGCATGCCATTGCGGATACTCTTCCAGGCACTCTTCCCAAAAAAACTCATACCCACAATGTAAACCGGAATAGTAAGTGCCAACTGTACCCAATGATTCATCAGCCAGTCAATATGCACACCGGGAAGCATGTGCAGCCATAATACTGCTGTAAAAGGAAGGCAAAACCAAAATCGTTGCAAATGGGTAGAGAGGAAAAGTTTGAGGTTTGAAGTTTGAGGGGTAAGATTATTTATAGTACTACCAGTCATTACTGAGTACCCAAGGTCTTTTATGCCAGTGCTTATTTTTTCTTTGGTAAAACTTTCTGTTGCATCAAATAGCACATCGCCGGTGGCAAAATTTACTTTTATATTTTTCATACCCTGTTTTTCCAGGTATTTATGAATATTGAGTGCACAAGTATTGCAATCCATCCCTTCAACTTTCCATTGTACTTTTTCCATAAAACAAATTTACCCAAACTATGAAAGCAATTTTTTCGACAATGGAAATATGTTTACAACATGGTTGCTTTTGTTTGAGAGAGAAGACACCTTTTTAAAGGTGTCTTCTCTAAAATGCTAAATTTGTAGAATGGAATGGAGTTTTTCGCTTTCTACTATCAACGAGGTTGCAAAAGAATTCTGGAAAGCAACAGAAGGCAAATTGACGTTTGCTTTTCATGGCGAGATGGGGGCTGGTAAAACGACCTTCATTCATGCCCTTTGTGATGCTAAAGGGGTGAAGGATGTAGTAGGCAGCCCAACCTTTTCTATTATTAATGAATATGAATACGACTGTGACGGAACAAAGAAAGTATTATTTCATATTGATCTTTACCGGATAAAAGATGAAGAAGAAGCCTTGCGGGCAGGAGTGGAAGATGCTTTATACAGTGGTTATATGTGCCTGGTAGAATGGCCTGAAAAAGCTGCTGGTGTTTTTCCTGATAATACGATTCATGTCTATTTAGAGTTGATTAATGGCACTTTCAGACGCTTAAAAATCGCTGATATTTAAGTACATTTGATAATATGAGGAGAGT
>JBKJXQ010000182.1:0-3877 GCA_046716235.1 Chitinophagaceae bacterium | reverse complement strand
GTATGAAACTGAGTTGTCGGTGAGGCTGATGCTGGTTGCAAATAATGATTTTCTCATCAACCTCGTGGGTGCATCAGATCCGTATACCAATAATAATGGAAGTACGCTGCTTACTGAGAATCAAACTAATATTGATAACATAATTGGTACAGGTAATTATGACATTGGTCATGTGTTTAGTACAGGTGGTGGAGGTGTCGCCTTTGTTGGAGTTGTTTGCAGAGTCGGATTTAAAGCAGGAGGTGTAACGGGTAGAAATAATCCGGTCGGAGATGCTTTTGATATTGACTATGTTGCTCATGAAATAGGCCACCAGTTTGGTGCCAGTCACACATTTAATAATAATTCAATTGGGAGTTGTTCGGGAAATAGAAACGGGCCTACAGCTTATGAAGTAGGGAGCGGAACGACTATTATGGCGTATGCAGGAATATGTGGGTCAGATGATATTCAACCAAATAGTGACCCCTTTTTCCACTCTGTTAGTTTCGATGAAATAAGTAATTACCTGGAATCAGGGGCTACCTGTAAAGCAACCACAGCTACTGGCAATGCAATTCCTGTTATTACTTCAATGCTTAATAATGGAGTTAGCATTCCACTCCGTACACCTTTTACATTAACTGGTACAGCCACCGATGCCAATGGCGATGCATTAACCTATTGCTGGGAAGAATGGGATACTGGTCCTGCAACTTTGTGGAATGAGGGCAATTCCAATACTACCAGCCCACTTTTTAAATCCCGTGTACCCAAAACTATGGGAAGCAGAACCTTTCCTGATATTGCTTATATAGTAGCCAATTATTTGCCGGCTATTCCCCCAGCTACATTGGGGGGATTAAAGGGAGAGACTTTACCTACACAAGCAAGAGCCTTGAAGTTCAGGTTGACCGTAAGGGATAACAGGGCTGGTGGCGGCGGAATAGCCACCGGCGGCGAAGGTTGCGCTGGTAGCGGTTTTACTGCACCCTTTCAGATAAATGTCACCAACAGCGGCCCTTTTTTGGTAACGATACCTAATGGTGGTGAAATTTTTAATGGCGGCTCTGCAGAAGCAATAATATGGGATCCTGCATTGACTGCCGCTTCGCCAATAAGTGTTGACAATGTAAAAATTTCTTTATCTGTTGATGGTGGGTTAACCTATCCAACAGTAATAACAGCCAGTACACCTAATGATGGTTCTGAAGTATTGACAATACCCTCTGTGGTATCTACTACCGCAAGGATAAAAATAGAAGCAGTGGGTAATATTTTCTTTGATATTTCCAATGCAAATTTTACTATTAATGCCACCCCGTCTTCAGGATTTAATTTTTCTGCACCTGCAGCAGCTACTGCAGACTGTCCGGCTACAGGTCCGCTGGATATTAGTTTAGGAACAATTCCTTTTGGCGGATTTACAAATACCATTACATTAACAGCAAGTACTCCTCCGGCAGGAACTACGGTAAGTTTTATTCCCGGAAATACAGTAACTCCCGGCAATAGCGTAACAATAAGACTTAGTGGTACAAGTGCATTGCCAAACGGTACTTATACTTTAACTATTACAGGAACAGCTACTGGTGCTATTACCAAAACAAGAGTCATTACTTATATTATTAATTCCGGAGCTGGTCCTGTTATTTCCAGCCAACCTGCCTCTCAAACTGTTTGTTCTGGAAGTAACGTATCTTTTACAGTTGGTGCTGTGGGAACGAATTATCAATGGCAAGTAAGTACAACTGCTGTACCTGCATTTACAAATATTTCCGGTGCTACGTCAGCTACTTTAACTCTCAATGCAGTTACAACAGGTGAAAGTGGTAATCAATACCGGGTAATTGTTACTGGTCAATGTGGATCTACCACATCTGCTGTTGCTACATTAACTGTACGTCAATTACCAACAATTGATTTAACGGCCGCACCATTATTAAGTTTATTACCTGGTCAAACAACAACTTTGACTGCAACACCAAGTGCACCAACAGGGGGAACAATTATTATCACCTGGTTTAAAAATGGAATTGTCGTTACAAATCCAGGTAATACCAGGATTGTGGACGTAGAAAATGTAGGCACTTATTATGTTACAATTCAGGAAGTATTTGCTGGTGGCCTTACTTGTACAAATAGATCAGCCGATGTTGTGATAACAGCAAAAGCCAGTACAAAATTATTCATTTTTCCTTCACCTAATGATGGGCAGTTTAAAGTTTCTTATTTCAATAGTCCCGGATCCAGTACAAACAGAACGTTAACCGTATATGATTCAAAAGGAGGCAGGGTTCAATTTAAATCATTCCCTATTAATGGATCTTACACATTATTACAAATGGATTTAAGGGCTGTGCAAAAAGGAGTTTACTTCATTGTGGTAGGTGATAATAATGGAAAAATACTTGCCAATGGTAAAGTGTTGATACAATAACTCTGATAGTTTACATTGTCTTTTAAGCTTGCAAAAGTTACAAGGGCATTAAAGAATCAGGGTGCCCGAACTAATGCATTTTTAAAACAATGAAGTATTTCATAACTCTCTTTTAGTACGTCAGTTCGGAGGATGGAATTAATCCTCTAAATTTGGGGCATGGATAGGACGATCATCTCAGTCAAAAACCTGGTTAAAAATTATGGAAATTTCAATGCAGTAAAAGGAATTTCTTTTGATGTGTATGAGGGAGAAATATTTGGTCTGCTGGGACCAAATGGTGCAGGCAAATCAACTACGCTGGAAATTATAGAAACCTTACGAAAAAAAACCAGTGGCGAAATAACAGTTGATGGATTAAATCTTGATAAGCAACCCAATGAAATTAAAAAAATAATTGGTGTGCAGTTACAAACAAGTGGTTATTACCCGGGATTGAATTTGCTGCAATTGATCCAATTATTTTGTGGCTTATATAACAGGGATGTTGACCCAATTGAATTGCTGGAAATGGTGAATCTGAAGGATAAGGCTACAGCAAAAGTAAAAGAACTCAGTGGCGGGCAAAAGCAACGTTTTTCTGTTGCTACAACATTAATAAATGAACCCAGGATTATTTTTTTGGATGAGCCAACTACAGGCCTTGATCCGCAAGCAAGGAGAAGCTTGTGGGAGTTGGTAAAAAACATCCGTAACAGAGGCACTACAGTTATTATTACAACACATTATATGGATGAAGCAGAATATTTATGCGATAGGGTAGCAATTATAGATGCTGGAAATATTGTGGCACTTAACAGCCCGGATAAACTGATTGATAATCTTATTGCAACTGGTTTTGAAAGACCAAAAGAAATGAAGCTGGCCAATCTTGAAGATGTATTTATAAATTTAACAGGTCATTCTCTTCGGGAAGGATAGCAGCAACAATAAATCATTAAAGGATCAATTTAATTTCAGGTTCAATCGGGTTGACTAAAGTTATGAGTACACAAAATAAATTAAAAGTATATATGCAAGAAAAAATTGAATTACAAAAAAAAGCTGGTGCAGAGTTTTTAACTACCAATAAAACTAAGCAAGGAGTAAACGTATTACCGGAAGGGATACAGTATGAAGTAATAAAGGAAGGAACGGGTGCCCAGCCAGCATTAAGAGATAAGGTAAAAGCGCATTACAAAGGAACACTGCTTGATGGAAAAGAGTTTGACAATTCATTTAAAAGAGGACAACCATTTTCAGCACCACTTACCGCTTTGATAAAAGGGTGGCAGATAGCATTACCATTAATGAAAGAAGGAAGCCATTGGAGATTGTGGATACCATCTGATCTTGCTTATGGAGATAGAGGCGCAGGTGCCGACATTCCAGGTGGAGCTACATTGATATTTGAAGTGGAGCTATTGGAAATAATAAAGTAAAAATTGATTATATGCCCGCTACAGCAATAGATCCCCG
>JBKJXQ010000181.1:0-9433 GCA_046716235.1 Chitinophagaceae bacterium | reverse complement strand
GCCATAATGGTCGTAAACAATAAATTCAACAGTGTCTTTTTTATAATCTCCGCAGATGGGTTCTAGAATTTTGTATTTAGCTAGAAATTTAGCATCCATAATATCTTTTTCATCATTCACTTCTTTCACTTCTATTTTTTCACCAATGAAAACAAACATTTTACCTTGTTCAGTGTTCTCCAGACAGCTACTGACAGTTTTTTTTATGCTTACCACAAGAAAGTGTAAATGCAATTATAATAAATATGGTAATATTAAGAAGGGTTCTTGTCATATTTTAAAAATCGCTTTGACAAAGGAATTTCATTCTCACATCAACTTATCCGGTGTCACAGGTAAATCCCTCACTCTTTTTCCCGTTGCATTATACACCGCATTTAATATGGCTGGTGCTACACCTACCAATGCTATTTCACCAATACCTTTTGCTCCGGTGGGGCTGATGATATAATCGGGTTGGTTGGGAAATACAATATCCATGGGTGGTACATCCGCATGTACGGGTACATGGTAGTCAACAAAGTTACTGTTGATATAACGGCCATAGCGATGGTCTAGTAATGTCTCTTCCGTCATCGCCATACCAATGCCACCAACTGCACCGCCCACCATCTGGCTGCGGGCAGTTTTTTCGCTGATGATTTTTCCGGCATCGGCGGCTGATACCATATGTTTTAGTTTTATTACACCCGTTTCAGGATGCACATGCAATTTTACAAAATGCGCCGAGAAAGAATTGGTCGCATATTTATCCCGTTGTGTAAAACCACTGGAACTTTTAGAAACCTGTAATTCTGGTTTGCCAGTTTGTTTAAGTAAATCCATAAAATGAATGGAAGAAGCATTATCAGGAGCAATTAATTTTCCTGCTTCATATTTTATATCATCTGCTTTCAGATTTTTAAAGGCGGCAATATTTTCTATTGCTATTTCTTTCAGGGATAGCTTCATGGCATCACACACGGCTATTACAGCCGAGCCAACAGCAGTGGCCGACCCAGAACCCCCTTGTGTAGGCCCCGTAGGAAAATCGGTATCACCTAATTCAAATCTTACTTTTTTCTCTGCTAATCCCATTTGTTCACTGCCAATTTTTACCATCGCCGTAGAAGTGCCCGGTCCCATATCGCTTACGGCACTTTGCAATAAGAGGCTGCCATCATTTTTTAAAATGCCTTTGGCAGTGGCAGCACTACGACCTGCACCAAACACACCTACGGCCATTCCATAACCCACCAGCATACCATCTTCTTTTAAGGTACCGGGAACAGTTGGTCTTTTATGCCAGCCAATTTTTTCTTTGCCCAATGCATAACATTCTTTTAAAAATTTAGTGGTCCATGGAAGCTTACTATGCGGATGTAGTTCTGCATTGTTGATAAGGCGGAGTTCAATCGGGTCAATATTTAATTTATAACTCAGTTCATCTAATGCACTTTCCAAACCAAAACAACCGGAAGCAGGGCCGGGGCCACGCATCCAGGTAGGCGTGTTTACATCAAGCGGTAATATTTTGTAAGTGGTAAATACATTGGGACAATCATATAAATATTGTGATACACTAGAAATTCCTTCGGTAAAATCTTCGTATGTAGAAGTATTGCTGACAGCATGATGTGCAATACCTGTTAGCTTACCATCTTTGCTTGCACCGATACCAATTTTCTGCCAGCATTGCGGGCGGTAACCAACCATGGTAAACATTTGCTCACGGTTCAGTGTAACTTTTACCGGACGATTTAATTTTTTTGAAGCAATCACTGCCGCATGCACATGTGGCCAGCTTCGCAGGCTGCTACCAAATGCACCACCAACAAATTCTGTAATCACTTTTACATTTTTTTCATCCAATGCAAATAGCCGGGCCAGTTCGCCCTGCACACCTTTTGGGCCCTGCGATTTATCATACACCGTTAATTTCTCTCCTTCCCATATAGCAATGGTAGCATGCATTTCCATGGGGTTATGCGTTTCAATGGGAATAGTATATTCTTCTTCCAGCTTTACTTCGGCAGTTATCCACGCATCTTTTTGATTGCGTACATAATCGGGACGGGGCTTCAGCAGTTTTTCATTGAATTTATTTTTTTCAAAATCCGTTTCTGCATTTTCTTTTATGTATTCCACTTTTACCAGGGAGGCAGCATGCACGGCTCTTTCAAATGTGTCGGCAATTACCAATGCAATTGGCTGACCATTGCTTACGATAAGATTGTTATAAAAAACTTTCAGACCCGAAAAGTCTCTTGCATTGGGATTGGCAATTCTATCAACAGGTTTAAAACCCGGTACCATCGGGCAGTTGAGATAGTAAATAATATCAATTACACCCGGAGCATTTTTTGCTTCATATACATTCATGTTTTTGATCGCACCTTTCGCAATCGTACTGCAAACAAAAACACCATGGGTAAGTCCAGCAGGTTTGAACTCAGCCGTAAACTTTGCTTTACCGGTCACTTTTGCAAGACCATCCACACGGTCGTCTTCTGCAAAAAATGTTTCAGAGAAATTATTTGTATACATAATTTTTTTTATTAGTTCGTTTTTTTTTGTTTGTCATCCTTCTCCTCATTAGGCATCGTTCTGTTTTTACTCAGCAGTTCACCCCAAAGTTTTAAAACAATGAGAGTCTTAAATTCGCCCCTCCAAATAGGGGATGTGGCATGCATTCGAAAGTTTACGACCTAATGCTTTAATAAGTTTATCAATGATCATAGGGTCGTCGAAAAAGTGAGGGCTGTGTTTGGCATCCACTCCCGGGAGAGGTAGGGGTGGGTTTATAACACTGCCTTACTTAACGCCTCTGCAACAGCAGCTTTACCAAGCTTCACTTTAAATTCATTATGCTGATATGTTTTTGCACCCTCCATTGCTATTGCACCCGCTTCTGTAAATAACTGTTGCGATATGTTTTTTCCAGCCAGGAATTTTTCAACAGCAGTCAATCGCCATGGTTTGTGCGCCACTCCACCCATTGCAATACTGGCTGATTTTATAATACCTTCCTTTACCTCTAATGCCACCGCCACCGATACCAATGCAAACGCATAGGATAGACGGTCACGGACTTTTAAGTAGTAAGATTTATTAAAACGATTAGCAGGAATATGTATAGATGTTATTAATTCCCCGCTTTGTAAATTATTATCCAACTCCGGTGTATCACCCGGCAAACGATGAAAATCAGTGAAAGAAATTTTCTTTTCTCCTTTTGCACCACTTACGTTCACTGTTGCATTTAATGCGGCCAATGCTACACACATATCACTCGGATGAACAGCAATGCATTTCTCACTGGCACCGAAAATGGCATGCATACGATTATAGCCATCCATTGCCCCGCATCCGCTTTGTGGCTTACGTTTATTGCAGGGCATTGTTATATCGTAAAAGTAAGGGCATCGTGTACGCTGCATAATATTGCCACCAACAGTTGCCATATTTCGCAGCTGTGCAGAGGCACCGGCATTCAATGCCATTGCCAGCAAAGGATATTTTTCTTTTACTAAATTATTTTCAGCGGTCACACTATTAGGCACCAATGCGCCAATACTGAGTCCTTTGGTATCGCTGCTGATATCTTTTAATGTCAACGCATTGATATCTATTAATCGTTCAGGGGCAATTACGCCTTTTTTCATCAGGTCAACCAGATTGGTGCCACCGGCAATAAATTTTGCAGACGAATTTTTTAGAGCAGCATCTACAGCACCTTTAGTGGTATTAGCTCTTATGTATTCAAAATTTATCATAACTGTTTTCCTCCTTTTTTTACTTCCATAATAGCATCTACTATATTTGGATAAGCACCGCAGCGGCAAATATTGCCACTCATAAATTCTCTTACTTCATCGGCCGAGTTGGCATGCCCTTCTTTTACACAGGCAATAGCCGACATAATTTGCCCCGGTGTGCAATAGCCACATTGAAAACCATCATGTTTCATAAATGCTTCCTGCATGGGATGCAACTCTTCCCCCTTAGACAATCCTTCAATAGTAGTAACTTTTTTTCCGTGGTTAATTACTGCCAGTGATAAACAGGAATTAATGCGTTTACCATCCACATGCACAGTACAGCAACCGCACTGACCATGGTCGCAACCCTTTTTAGTACCTGTTAATCCCAATTGTTCCCTCAGCAGATCGAGCAGTGTAACCCGGGGCTCCACCGATAGTTTATAAGCTTGCCCGTTTATCTCAAGTTCCAGCGGAATTTTTTCAAAATAAGCAGCAATGGTTTCATCATTTTCTCCTGCTTTAATTAATGCAGGAGAAGCAATGGTAAGTGCTGCTAATGCCGTTGATTTTTTTAAAAAATCTCTGCGGCCTTCATTTTTTTTGGATGTATCCATAGAAAAATAATATGTAAATTAAATTTAACCTTTCGGACAGTCATAAAAAAATGAATATTGACGGGTGGTGCTGTTGCTTTCGGTTTGTCCCTCGTTTGCACTGGTTTGTACAAAACAAACTCTGCAGAAAGCCTATTACTTATCTTTGCACCCGATTAAATAATATCAGTGTTCGGGGTTCAAACCCATCACATAAAACTCATAACCGAAACTCTGCAATGAACCGTATTTATTTAGATAACGCCGCCACTACCTCACTCGACAAAGAAGTGCTCGATGTTATGTTGCCATATATGACGACCAGCTTTGGTAATCCATCTTCTATTTATTCTTACGGAAGAGAATCGAGATTGGCAATTGAGTCGGCCCGTAAGTCGGTGGCAAAATTATTAAATGCACATCCCGGAGAAATTTTCTTTACCAGCGGTGGAACAGAAAGTAACAACATGGCTATTTTATCGGCAATAAGGGATTTAGGGTGTAAACATATTATTTCCTCACCAATTGAACACCATGCAGTGCTTCATACGGTAGAACATTATGCATGCGGTGAAGAAGTGACAAGCAGCTATGTAAAATTATTATCCAATGGCCATGTTGATTTGAATGACCTGGAAGAACAACTGGCAGCGCAAACTGAACGTTGTCTGGTAACATTGATGCATGCCAATAACGAAATTGGAAATATTCTTGACATTGAGGCCACCGGCGCTATATGTAAAAAATACAACGCCATTTTTCATTCGGACTGTGTGCAGACGGTGGGGCATTATCATTTGGATTTACGAAAAACACCAGTTCATTTTATATCCGGTGCCGGTCATAAATTTCACGGCCCGAAAGGAGTGGGTATTTTATATGTCAATGATAATATTAAAATCAAACCTTTTATTTTCGGTGGCGGCCAGGAAAGAAATATGCGGGCAGGTACAGAGAATTTGTATGGTATAGTTGGTTTTGCCAAAGCATTGGAAATGGCAATGACCCATTATGAAACTGACAGTAAATATATTCTGTCGCTCAAGAATTATATGAGAGAACAACTTCTTAAAAATATAAAAGGAATTTCTTTCAATGGGGATGCGGAAGGCAAATGTTTATATACCGTGTTAAGTACAGCTTTTCCAAAAACAGAAAAATCGGAGATGATATTATTTTCTCTTGATATGGCTAATATCTGCGTTTCCGGTGGCAGTGCCTGTAGCAGTGGTGCCGATCAGGGCTCCCATGTTATCAGGGCAATTAATAATAATCCTAATCTTGTTACGGTCCGGTTCTCTTTCTGTAAGCATAATACAAAAGAAGAGGTAGATACTGTTGTTGCAAAATTGAAAGAGTTGATTTAGTAATAAAGCCGGAAAATCTGTTAGCGGAAAGACCGGAAGGCGATTGTCTGGTTATTAAATTTTCTCACTGCATCTTATCATCTAATAAAAGCAACTTCACTTTGGAACTTCTGCGCTTCCAAGGCTCCAATTTTTTCTTTAAAAAATAAATTTGGTCAATTACGAAATATTCGTAGCTTTACGAAAATTTCGTAGAAATGGAAAAATTAACCCATGTAGAAGAAGAAGCCATGCAGGCCGTATGGCGTACCGGCGAAGGCAATGTAAAAGCCTTTATGGAACATCTGGATGAAGCCATTCCATACACCACTGTGGCATCTACTATTAAAAACCTGGAGAAGAAAGATTATATCAGCAGCCGTCTGGTGGGTAATGCTTATATGTATAAGCCCGCCATCAGCGAAGCGGATTACAAAAAGAAATTTATGAACGGAGTAGTGAAGGAATATTTTGATAACTCTTACAAAGAGTTGGTGAATTTTTTTGTGGAGCAGAAAAAATTATCGGCCAAAGAACTGAAAGAAATTATTACCCTTATAGAAAAAGGAAATAATAAATAGTTTTTGATTTAATCAATTAATCTATCTGTATGCCAGCCGCCTTTATTTATTTACTGAAACTTTCTGTTTGCTTCGGAATAGTTTTTTTATTTTATCAACTGGTTTTAAGAAAACTTACGTTCTATAACTGGAACAGATGGTACCTGCTTGGGTATTCCTTACTTTCTTTTGTTATACCTTTTATTGATATTAGTACTGCACTTCATCAAAACCAATTGACCGACAGTAATATGTTACAGTGGATTCCGTTGCTTTACAAGAAGGAAGCAGCAGGTACTCAGCTAACAGTATGGAATTTTTTATCTCTGCTTATTATTATTGGAATGCTGATAATGTCTTTACGGTTAATTATACAGTTATTCTCATTCCGGAGAATGATGAAGAAAGCACAATTAATTTCCGGAGAAGACATAAGTATTTATCAGGTCAATGAAGCTATCATTCCTTTTTCTTTTGGCAATGCAGTGTTCATTAACCGTCATCTGCACACGGAGAAAGAACTAGAAGAAATTATCCGGCATGAGTTTGTGCATGTAAAGCAAAGACATAGCATTGATATTATACTTGGTGAAATACTATGCCTGCTCAACTGGTATAATCCGTTTGCATGGATGCTCAGATCAGCCATCCGCCAAAATCTCGAATTTGTTGCGGATAATAAAGTGCTGGAAAATGGCATCAGCAAAAAACAATATCAATACCTGTTGCTGAAAGTACTCGGCAACAATCAATTCAGTATAGCCCAGAAGTGTAATTTTTCGTAACTTAAAAAAAGAATAGCCATGATGAACAAAAACAAATCCGCAAAATTGCACCTGCTCCGTTTCTTGTTCCTGTTGCCTGTGCTGGCCTTTATCCTTGTTTCTTTTCGAAAAGAAATCGGGAATACTTTAGCAGGAAAAGAAAAGCAGTTACAATTATTACCGGTTGCTGGTGGTAGGGATACAGTTCCGGAAGTAACGAGGCCAAACACTAAAGGCTACATTATTAATGTAAAAGACAAGAAAGGAGAATGCCAATTGGTAATTAAAGACAAAACCGGTAAGGAAGTAAAAAGATTATTACTAACCGAATGGAATGCTAATGCAGAAAAGTATGAAGGATTATATGGTGAAATTCCACCACCGCCACCACCTGCTGCACCTGATATGTCATTAGCACCGACTCCGCCAACAGCACCTGATATGTCAATAGCCCCGACTCCGCCCACAGCTCCAGCTCCGGTTCAGCTGCCAACGAATGTTCAAAAAATAAATAGGAAGAATGATAAAGTAACTGTGTGGTTAAAGAATGGCCAGAAAGAAAATTATGATTTAAATAATACAGAACAAAAAGCCAGTTTTGAAAACAAATACGGAAATTTTATACCACCACCGCCATCAGCTGAAGCAATAGAACAACTTTCTGCACCAAAAAATGATGAAGTAAAAAACGTTGTTGTATATCAAAGTGGAAGTAATGTTCCATCAAAAACTATCACAGCAAATCTGCTAATTATTCTTAATGGAGAAATAATAAGCAAGGCAGAAATGGATAATCTGAATCCTGAATCAATTGCTTCTGTTGAGGTATTAAAAGGAAATAATGCTACTGCTTTGTACGGAGATAAGGCCAATGAAGGTGCTATTATTATTAAAACCAAAACAGGTACTCATACTACTAATAATATGACCTTGAATAACGGGAGTATTTCAATGAAAGATAGTAAGGCTTTAGTAATACTCGATGGTAAAGAACTGCCATCCAACAGAGAAAAATTAACCGGTACTTTCAATGTGGTTACTTTAAATAAAGAAGAGGCCATAAAGAGGTATGGTGATAAAGGAAAGAATGGAGTACTTGAACTTACCACCCTTAAATAATTAAATTATTAATAAAGTAAAAGGTCAGCCAATTCATAAATCGGCTGACCTTTTTAATATTAATTAAGTTATTATAAAACAGTATTCATTCACTTTGACTACTCACCCTTCACAAATAATACCAGGGATTTCTTTTTGCTGCCCATATATACTTCCGCATATTTCTCCAGAAAGCAAGCACCATATAGACGATAATAGGGGAGCCCATCGTTAGCAGAGACGTATACATAAAATACTGCCTTATTTTGCTGGTGGCAATTCCCATTCTATTGCCAATGGCTGAACAAACGCCAAAAGCATTCCATTCCACAAAGTTTTTAAATTTGTTCATAGGGCTAATTTAGAAAATTTGAGCCAACAATGCAATATTGAGTTATCCAGACAGCTGTTTTTTCGTACTTTTACAGCACATTTCAATGTGTCAATCAGGCAATTCGCCAATTTGCAATGAATCTTTCTGAGGCATCTCACAGGAATGAATGCAATTGCGCCAGGTAACACATTGTCACATTATCAAATCGCCAAATCTTCAAATTGTATGGTATTCGACCTCGACCTCATCAAAAAATTGTACGCTGAAATGCCTGCAAAAGTAAATGCTGCCCGTAAAGCTCTGGGCCGTCCATTAACACTGGCAGAAAAAATTTTGTATTCTCATCTTTGGACTGGAGTGGAGATAAAAGATTTTCCCCGTGGCAAATCGTATGTTGACTTTGCTCCGGATCGGGTAGCCATGCAGGATGCTACTGCACAGATGGCCCTGCTGCAATTTGATACTACCGGCCGCAAAAGAGTAGCTGTGCCAAGCACCGTCCATTGCGATCATCTGATTGTTGCAAAAACAGAAGGTAAAACAGATTTGGCAAAAGCAAAAACAGATAATGAGGAAGTGTTTAATTTTTTATCAACTATCTCTAATAAATATGGTATTGGTTTTTGGAAACCCGGTGCAGGTATCATTCACCAGGTAGTATTAGAAAACTATGCTTTCCCGGGCGGTATGATGATTGGTACTGACAGTCACACCGTAAATGCCGGTGGTCTTGGTATGGTGGCTATAGGTGTGGGTGGTGCCGATGCTTGTGATGTGATGGCGGGATTGAGTTGGGAATTGCTGATGCCAAAATTAATAGGTGTAAAATTAACAGGTAAGTTGAGTGGCTGGACAGCTCCGAAAGATCTTATCTTAAAAGTAGCGGGAATACTAACTGTAAAAGGCGGTACCAATGCTATTGTAGAATATTTTGGTGAAGGTGCTACGTCTATGAGCTGCACGGGTAAAGGTACTATCTGTAACATGGGTGCGGA
>JBKJXQ010000180.1:0-4296 GCA_046716235.1 Chitinophagaceae bacterium | reverse complement strand
GATTTTGGGTTTGGAAATATTTTATACCTGCAAAGGGTAAGGGCTAACCTTTTTTATGATTTTACCAAAGTATATTCCAGGGATAAAAAAGTAACCCGGGATCAGCGCAGTGTGGGGGGAGAAATTTTTGTTGATACTAAATGGTGGAATCAATATCCACTAACATTTGGTTTCAGGGCCAGCCGCTTGTTGGATAAAGATCAGTACAATGGTTTTAAAGGAATGGTGTATGAGTTTGTGCTGCCGGTAAGTATTTTACCGAGATGATTTCAACACAGAGTTTTTGAGCTTTAGGAGTTACACAGAGAATACCTTCGTGTAACTCAATTTTCTCTGTATTATACCTTAAAAAATTATAAAGCAGATAAACTTTCCTCAATCATTTTTATTTTTTCTTCTGCGTCAGCTTTTTTCTTTCTCTCACTTTCTATTATTTCTGTTTTAGCATTTTGAACAAAACGTTCGTTACCGAGTTTTTTTTCTACAGAAATTAAAAACCCTTTCAGGTAGTCAAGGTCTTTCTGTAGCTGTTCTTTTTGTGAAGCAGTGTCCAGTACAGTAGTAGTTTCAATAAAAAATTTATCTTTTTGAACAACTACAGTGATACTGTTTGCCACAGAAGTTGAAGTGTAAGAAATTGATTCAGCAATTACCTGTTTCAGTAAAATACTTTCAATAGACTTATAAGTTTCATTATTCTCCGTAAGGATGTGTAACCGGATCGTATCTTTTGGTTTCAGTTGATTTTTATTTCTTGCATCCCGGATGGCACTAATAACTTCTTTCAATAAAACAGCATCGGCTAAAATAGCTTTATCATCCATCATTAAAGCCGGAAATTGTTTGATAGTCAGGTCGTCTTTTCTTTCTTTCAACAGATGGTAAATTTCTTCTGTAACAAATGGCATAAATGGATGCAGCAATTGCATCAACTCTTCAAAAAAGCCAAGTGTTTTTTCATACACAACTTTATTGATAGGCTCTTCAAAACCGGGCTTCACCCATTCGAGGTACCAGCTGCAGAAATCATCCCAGATAAGCGAATAGATTGTTTTTAATGATTCACTCAAACGGAAATCTTTAAACTGATCATCTAACTGAATTCTTACTTCATTCAATCGATTCCCAAACCATTCTGTAGCAAAGTTGTTTTCAGACTTTCCGTCATTTTGACTTTCGGACTGTCTTCTTTCCCACATCTTCACCAGCTTCAATGCATTCCACATTTTATTAATGAAGAATTTTCCTTGGTCATTAGTGGCCTGATCCCACATCAGGTCGTTACCTGCCGGAGATGAAATCATAATACCAAAACGAACAGCATCTGCACCTTCCTCTTCAATCATTTTTAATAAATCAGGAGAGTTGCCGAGGCTCTTACTCATTTTTCTTCCCTGTTTATCCCGAACAATGCCGGTAAAATAAACTTCGTTAAAAGGTTTTTGTCCTTTGTATTCATAACCCGCCATTATCATCCTGGCCACCCAGAAGAAAATAATTTCTGGGGCAGTTACCAACGTATTAGTAGGGTAGTAGTAGCTCACATCTTTGTTATCAGGATTGCTATATCCTTTAAATACTTCAAATGGCCATAGCCATGATGAGAACCAGGTGTCCAAACAATCTTCATCCTGTTTTAATTGAGCATTGGCAATTGAGAATTGAGTATTGAACATTTGCTTTGCTTCTTCTTCAGTTGTGGCAATAACAAATCTACCTTCCGCATCATACCATGCAGGTATCCTATGTCCCCACCAAAGCTGTCTTGATATGCACCAGTCTTTAATATTCTCCATCCAATTGCGGTAGAGATTTTTAAATTTTGCCGGATAGAATTTTATTTCATCATTCATCACAGCAGATAAAGCAGGCCCGGAGATTTTTTTCATATCCACCCACCATTGCAAAGACAACCTGGGTTCTACCACTGCATCTGTTCTTTCACTATATCCAACTTCGCTGGTGTATTCTTCCGTTTTTAATAAAAACCCTTTTTCTTTTAGTTCTTTAGCTATTTTCTTTCTTGCTTCAAAACGATCTTCCCCAATGTAAATCTGTGCATCTGCATTCAGTGTTCCATCTTCATTAAAAATATCAATTACTTCAAGGTTATGTTTTTGACCGAGTTGGTTGTCATTTATATCATGTGCCGGAGTTACTTTCAATGCCCCTGTTCCAAAATCCATCGTTACATATTCATCTGTAATGATGGGAATGCGTCGATTAATCAGCGGAACAAAAGCAAATTTGCCATGCAAGTATTTGTATCGTTCATCATCCGGATGCACACAAATAGCAGTATCACCCATTATAGTTTCCGGACGAACTGTTGCAATAGTAATGCCCCCATCCCCTGTAGGGGAGAAAGGAACAGGATTGCCGGTTTCATCACTCAATTGATAACGGATATGATATAGCTTTTGATTTGTTTCCTTTCTAATAACTTCTTCATCACTCAATGCCGTCTTTGCTTTTACGTCCCAATTTATCATCCGCTTGCCACGGTAGATAAAACCTTTATTATATAAATCAATAAATACGCTGATTACGGATTTATAATAATCCGGATCCATAGTAAAGCTGGTTCTTTCCCAATCCAGGCTGCAACCCATTTTCTTTAATTGTTGCAAAATAATGCCACCATAATTTTCCTTCCATTCCCAGGCATACTTCAAAAAATCCTCCCTGCTTAGTGATGATTTGGTAATACCTTTTTCCCGCAGCATGTGTACCACTTTGGCTTCGGTGGCAATAGAAGCATGATCAGTACCGGGTACCCAGCAGGCATTTTTTCCCTGCATTCTTGCACGGCGAACTAATATATCCTGTATTGTATTATTAAGACAATGACCCATGTGCAGCACTCCTGTTACATTCGGTGGGGGAATGACTACTGTGTATGGTTCACGGCCATCCGGCTCACTATGAAAATAATTTTTATCGAGCCAATGCTGATACCATTTTTGTTCGGCGGCACTGTGGTCAAAATTTTTAGATAATTCCATTGCAAATATTGTTTTTATTGTCTTGCGAGGCAAAGCCGAAGTAATATTTTTACCAGCCTTCAACTCTTTAGTCATCGTCCTTTGCCCGTCCGAATGCCAACCCGTTGAAATCATTCTGGCGGGGCAGAGCCGGGCGGACGTCGCACACTTCAGCAGTATAACATTATATCAGCTATCAGTTTTTATAATGGAAACTCTTTTAAACGAAAGGAGTTTGGGCGGCAAATTTACCGTCTTTTAGGTAGACGGCGAAAAGGGGAGTAGGTTATGATGTACTTATTCTGACGGAGGCATATTTTTCCTCACTTCTTCACAAATATATAGTTCGCCATTGTATACTTTTATAATGCCATGCTTTATCTCTTCTGCCGTGGATGTTTTGGTCAAATAACCTCTGGCTCCCAATTCCAGCATACGGGTGGCATATTTTGGTTGATTATTGACAGATAAACCAATTATTTTAATCGAAGGCATTTTACCCATTATTCGTTCTGTAACTTCAAATCCATTGAGGGGAGACATATTAATGTCAACAAGCATAATATCCGGGATAAGTTTCTCAGCTTGTTCAATAGCCGCATGCCCATTTTCACATTCGGCAATAACTTCAAATATTTGATTATCACTAAGTATCATTTTCCAGGATTCACGGATCAATTTATGATCATCGACTACTATGATGCGGATTGGCGCATTACTCATGTTAGATTGGTTAAAATATTCAATAATTCCAAAAATGATTGTTACAGAACCGGGCTGAAATAGAAAGCCTGAATTTGAATGGACAATATGATTTTTGCATCTTTAATCGTGTTAACTTAACTTTTTTGGTTAAAATCATGTATTTAAATTCCAGTAACATACTATAAATAGTAAAAATACTGAAATGCCAAAGTATTATTACTTTGTGTATATACCAAGAAAACTTACTATTTTTTTAAAAAATTAGGGGTTTCCCCTGTTGTTTCAAGTAAGTGGCCTGGTACACAACAAAAGAATTAAAATATATATTCGTACAAAAAACCCTTTTCTTTATATATCTACCCGCCCAAAATTTAATATCTATATCAAATTTATAGTTGCATGAAAAGAGAATTAACATCCTGGTTCAGCCCATCCCTTCATAAAGAAATGCTGATAGCCTCTTATGGGGATTATGGGTTTGCTCTTTTATTAACTCCCACAGCAGCGGCTGATTACTTAGAATATGAGCGGTTTCAATTAATGGATCATATTGCTCCCTTTATTGATGCCGGAAAAGTAAAAGTGTTTTCTATTGATAGTATCAATA
>JBKJXQ010000179.1:0-3235 GCA_046716235.1 Chitinophagaceae bacterium | reverse complement strand
AAATTGCCGGGTAGTGAATTGCCGGATGAATGGATTATCCGTGGCAATCATCATGATGGGTGGGTAAATGGTGCTGCCGATCCGATAAGCGGTATGGTTTCAGAAATGGATGAAGCAAAAGCTATTGGTGAATTGGTTAAAAAAGGATTGAAGCTAAAACGTACATTGGTATATTGTGCATGGGATGGAGAAGAGCCAAGTTTATTGGGATCAACAGAATGGGCTGAAGACCACCAGGAAGAGTTAAAGAAAAAAGCGGTGGCCTATATTAATACAGATGGTAACAGCCGTGGATTTGTTGGGGTAGGTGGTTCACATACACTGGAACCTTTTTTTAATGAAATAGCGAATGATGTGATTGATCCGCAAACAGGTGTGAGTATAAAAGAAAGAAAATATGCTGATGCCATGGTGGACGGAGATAAAGCCGCAAGAATAAAAATGATGGGAAATAAAAATATCAAAATGGAGGCATTGGGTGCCGGGTCCGACTGGTCAGGCTTTTTGCAATTTTTGGGCATTGCCTCTATGAATATCGGGTTTGGCGGCGAAGGCGACGGCGGTGAATATCATTCTATTTATGATTCGTACGATCATTTTGTAAAATTTAAAGATCCGGGTTTTCAGTATGGAGTAACATTATCAAAAACCACAGGTCGTGTGATGATGCGTTTGGCCAATGCAGAAGTATTGCCAATAGATGTTAATAGTTTTTCTAAAACCGTGAATGAATATGTAGCTGAACTGAAAATGTTGCTGGACAATACCCGGGCAGAGACAGACCAGGAAAATAGAATGATACAGGATAAATTATTTGACCTGGCCAAAGATCCGGCAAAAGGGTTTCAAACTCCCAAAGCAAAAGATGCCGTTCCCTTTTTAAACTTCAGTGAGCTGGAAAATGCAATGACGCAATTAAAGATCAGTGCAGAAGAATTTCAAAAAGTATATGGAACGGGTTTGCAGTTATCAGTAGAAAAACAAAAAGAGTTAAACCAGATTTTATTTAAGATAGAAAGAAGTCTTATCAATGAAAAAGGATTGCCAAGAAGATCGTGGTACAAACACCAGATATATGCGCCGGGATACTATACGGGATACGGTGTAAAAACATTGCCGGGCATCCGTGAAGGTATAGAGCAACGTAACTGGAAAGAAGCACAGGAAAATATTCAGATTGTTGCAAAAACGATGGAAGCATATACGGAACAGGTAAAACTGGCTATGGGTATCTTAGTAAAAAAACCTTTTTAAAATCCGATAGTAATCGGGTTTGTTTGCGGAGTAACTAAAGTTTTGCTACATGCAATTACCCGTGCAATTATTAAACTCACTTAAATCAGTCAAAGGCTTCGATAAAGAAGCTTTTGACCGGGTTCATCAATCAGGAGAGCAGGTAACTTCGATTCGTTTCAATCCTTTAAAGTTGTCAATAGTGAATGGTCAATGGTCAGTAAAAGACCCTGTTCACCATTCACCATTGATTATTCACTCAACTATTCCATGGACAAATGACGGGTACTATTTAACTGAACGTCCTTCCTTTACTTTCGACCCTCTTTTTCATGCCGGCACTTATTATGTGCAGGAAGCCAGCAGTATGTTTTTAGAACAGGCATTGAAACAAACTGTTGATTTAACAAAACCAATAAAGGTGCTTGATTTATGTGCTGCACCCGGTGGTAAGTCCACGCATATTCAATCATTAATTTCAAAAGATAGTTTGCTTGTCAGTGATGAAGTCATTCGTTCAAGAGCCAATGTATTAAAAGATAATATTATTAAATGGGGTTGTGAGAATGTGGTGGTCACCAATAATGATCCGAAGGATTTTTCCAAACTGGAAAATTATTTTGATGTGATTGTGGTTGACGCACCTTGCAGCGGCAGTGGTTTATTTCGCCGTGATGCAGAAGCAATTGAAGAATGGAGTGAGAATAATGTAGCATTATGTTCGCAGCGGCAACAAAGAATACTGGCAGATGTGTGGCCATCGTTAAAAGAAAATGGAATACTTATATATTCTACCTGTTCGTATTCAAAACAAGAGGACGAAGAAATTATGGATTGGATGATGGCGCAGTTGTCAGTTGTCAGTTGTCAGTTGACTGTAGCTGCGCTATGGGGCATCACACCTGTGCAGAGTAATAATGGTGGATATGGGTACAGGTTTTGGCCGGACAAAGTAAAAGGTGAAGGATTTTTTCTTGCTTGCTTTAAAAAAAGTGACGGAGAAAATGATGATTTATTCCGCTACAGAAAAAAACCGGAAGCGGTTACCAAAAAAGAAATAGGGTTTATCGATAAATGGGTGAAAACAGAAGATAAAGAATTTATAAAGTATGAAAATACGGTGTATGCCTGGCCGGTACAGTTGGTTAAGAATTTTAGCTTTCTCCTTGAACAGCTCCGTGTTATTTATTCTGGTGTATTGGTGGGTGAACTGATGCGGGATAAACTGGTACCTGAGCATTCTTTAGCGATGAGTATGATCACTTCGGAAAGTATGCGGAAAATAGCATTGGATTATTCACAAGCAATTCAATACCTGCAACGAAAAGAACTAATAATAGAAGCAGAAAATAAGGGATGGCAATTGGTTACATACAAAGGCTATCACCTGGGTTGGGTTAATGTTTTGCCAAACCGGATTAATAATTATTATCCTAAAGAATTAAGAATATTAAAAGATAGGTAAACGGCTAAAAAAACTAAAAAAACCACATCTTTGCAATCAAATCTTGTCGGTATGAAGAAGTTTATTTTTCCACTCCTCGCATTTATTTTTTCTTTTCAGTTAGTAGCAGCGCAAAAAGATGAGCTAATGCTTAAAAACAGCGATAAAGGTCTTTTTCTGGAACATAAAGTAGGTGCAAAAGAAAGTTTTTTTTCAATAGGACGGCTTTACAATGTTCATCCCAGGCATTTGTCATCATTTAATAAATTGGATATGACAAAAGGTCTTTTAATCAATCAGGTAATGCATATACCGTTGACCGATACTAATTTTATCCAGCAGGGAAACAGCGGCACACCAGTTTATTATAAAACAGGAGATGATGAAGGATTGATGAAAGTGAGCAGCAGGAATAATAATGTTACATTGACCAATTTGCGCAACTGGAACAATCTTAATAATGATAAAATAAAATCCGGCACCAAACTCATTGTTGGTTTTTTACAAACTAAAGAAATGCCTTCAATAACCATCAACACTAAACCCAAACCAGATGAG
>JBKJXQ010000178.1:0-4006 GCA_046716235.1 Chitinophagaceae bacterium | reverse complement strand
AGTCCGTATTTTGGCCACCGGCTGGCTAACAGCCATGCTAAGATGGCAGGCAATATTATTACGATAATAAAATTGCGAAGGGTTAATATTAATACCATTCCCGCAAGAAGTATAAATACTCTTTTGATGCCCAATCTTTTTTCTTTTAAACTGAAATAAATAATATAAATCACCAGACTGATGCCTGTAAAAATGAGACCTTCTTTATGAAGGCCGCTTGTCCAATATAGAAATGAAGGGACAAGAAATGTAGAAAGTAAAATCGTTATTTTTTTTCCGGGAAAAACGTCTGCCATTACTCTATAAATACCGATGGCCCCGAAGAGTGTTATAAACGAATAGAAAATTACATTGACATAATAATTAGCAAAGCTGAAAATATTGAAAACAGAAAGAATTTTTATAAGCATGTTTCCTTTCAGATCGTTCCAGTAAGAATCATTGGAATCAAAAAATTTTGATACGCCGCTTTCATACGGATCAATAAAAAGATTTGTGAAATATTGCAGGGGTTGGGAGTATAGTAAATGAGACTCCTGAATGCTGGCGGTATGAAAGCTCCAGGTATCCTGCATTTGTGCCAACCCGCCATAATAAAGACCTATCCAACCATAAAAAATACCCGCCATCACTTTCAGCAAAAAAATGATGATAAGCTGTGGTTTGCTTAATCCGGTAAAAATAAAAAATTTTACTTTGGTAGCCAGCCAGGCAAACAATACCAGATAAGCTACAAAAAGTAAATATTCCAAGCGACAATGGTTTAAACCGCAAAATAGATATTATTGCCGTCATTGTCAGCACAAAGTTGACAAGTTGTGTTCAGTCAGTAAAGTACAAATTGTAATTTTGCGGCTCGGCTGCAAAGCTTAAATTAATTGCAATAATCAATTGGATAGAAAGGAATAATTTATTTATAATATAAATCTTGAAATGGAAGTAACAGTAAAAACTGCTCAACAGCTACGACTTACAGAAGACGAATTTGAACTTATCAAACAAAAATTGGGTCGAACACCCAACTTTAATGAACTCTGTGCTTTCTCCGGTATGTGGAGTGAACATTGTAGTTATAAAAACTCTATCAAGTGGTTGAAAACATTACCAAGAGAAGGTGGACGAATGCTGGTAAAGGCGGGTGAAGAAAATGCAGGACTGATGGATATAGGTGATGGGCTTGGTGTGGTTTTTAAAATTGAATCACATAATCACCCTTCTGCTATTGAACCATTTCAGGGGGCAGCAACAGGAGTAGGAGGAATTCATAGAGATATTTTTACGATGGGTGCAAGGCCGATTGCATCTCTCAATTCACTTCGCTTTGGAAATTTAGAAGAAGATAAAACGCAGCATTTATTATCTGGTGTGGTGCATGGTATTGGTCATTATGGAAATTGTTTTGGCGTGCCAACAGTAGGTGGTGAAATATATTTTGATAAATGTTATCATACTAATCCACTGGTGAATGCTATGAGTGTGGGTATTTTAAAAAATGGAGAAACTATTTCTGCAACAGCATTGGGAAAGGGAAATCCCGTAATGTTTGTAGGAAGTGCAACGGGTAAAGATGGAATTGGCGGTGCGTCTTTTGCATCTGCAGATATTACAGCAGAAAGTACACAGGAGTTGCCAGCCGTTCAGGTGGGAGATCCCTTTCAGGAAAAAAAATTATTAGAAGCTTGTCTTGAAGTTATACAAACCGGTGCAGTAGTAGGTATGCAGGATATGGGTGCAGCAGGTATTATATGCTCTACTGCCGAAATGAGTGCCAAAGGTGAAGTAGGTATGCGAATTGATTTGGATAAAGTGCCTACCCGCCAAAACAATATGAAGACATGGGAATTGTTGCTTAGCGAAAGCCAGGAAAGAATGCTACTCATTGCAACAAAAGGAAGAGAAGAAGAAGTGATAAAGGTGTTTACTAAATGGGATTTGCCATGTTCAGTAATTGGTGAAGTAACAGATGATGGGATGTTGAATTTTTATATGAATGGAGAACTGGAAGCATCTTTACCAGCTTATGAATTAGTATTAGGTGGTGGTGCGCCACAATATGATAGAGAATATAAAGAGCCGAAATATTTTGCTGAAATAAAAAAATTCAATCCGGATGCTGTTGAGGTGCCGGAAGATTTGAAAATTATTGCTGAACAATTAGTTCAGCTTCCTTCTATTGCTTCAAAAAGATGGATATACAATCAGTATGATAGCATGGTGGGTACAAATAATACTTCTACTAATGCGCCAACCGATGCACCGCTGGTAATTGTAAAAGGAACAACGAAAGCATTAGCCGTTACTACAGATTGCAACAGTCATTATGTTTTTGCTGACCCCTATATAGGAACAATGATTGCTGTAGGTGAAGCAGCAAGAAATATTGTTTGTAGTGGTGGTTTACCATTAGGAGTTACTAACTGCCTGAACTTTGGTAATCCTTACGACCCTGAAGTATATTATCAGTTTGTACATGCTATAAAAGGAATGGGAGAGGCTTGTGTAAAATTTGATACGCCAGTTACTGGTGGTAACGTAAGTTTCTATAATCAGAATCCTGATGGCCCGGTGTATCCTACTCCAACAATCGGCATGGTTGGTTTGCTGGAAGATATTGCTAATAAAATGACACTGGATTTTAAAGAGGAAGGCGATGTGATTGTGTTAATCGGCAAATCAACTAATGATATTAATTCTTCTCAGTACCTGAATAAAATTTGCGGTGTGGAATTTTCACCTGCACCACATTTTGAATTAGAGGAAGAATTTGCATTGCAGCAAAAAGTAGCAGCATTAATCAAAAGCGGTCTTATTGAATCAGCACATGATGTAAGCGAAGGAGGTTTGTTTGTAACATTATTAGAATCAGCTTTTCCCCGCAATCTTGGATTTGATGTAGTGGCTGCAGATTACAATATCAGAAAAGATGCACAATGGTTTGGTGAAAAGCAAAGCAGGGTGGTTATAACGGTAAAAACCGAAAAACACAATGCAGTGAAAATGCTATTGGGCAATCATTCTTTCGAAGAACTGGGGATAGTTACAAGTAATTCTGTGGAAGTAGACGGTATGGAATGGGGTGAAATACAATGGTGGAAAGAGAAATATGATACGGCTATTGAAAATTATTTATCAAAAGAAGAAGCTGGCTCGGCATTGAGTTCTATATAATGAATAAAAATTCTTTTATACTGCTTACCGGTGCAGCAGGTTTTATAGGTAGTTATATGCTCGGGTATTTGAATAAGCAAGGGTATAACAAAATTATCATTGTGGATGATTTTAGTGATGAAGACAAGTGGTTCAATTATGATGGTAAAAAATTTATAACTAAGGTTGACCGGGAGGAGTTATTTGACTGGCTGAAATTGGCTGATCCTAAAATTGAATTTGTTTTTCATCTCGGTGCCAGAACAGATACTACAGAGTTTGATTATTCCATCCATGAAAAATTAAATGTAGAGTATTCAAAAAGTATCTGGAAATATTGTACTGCGAAAAATGTTCCATTGGTTTACGCTTCGTCAGCAGCTACTTACGGGAGCGGTGAGTTTGGCTATAAAGACAGTCACGATATTTTAGATAAGCTGCAACCGTTAAATCCGTATGGTGTCTCCAAGAATGAATTTGACAAGTGGATCATTAATGAGACCAAATCCCCCCTTCGGGGGGTGGGGGGGCTTCCTTTCTGGGCGGGATTAAAATTTTTTAATGTATATGGTCCAAATGAATACCACAAAGGAAGAATGGCCAGTGTAATATTCCATTCTTTTAATCAAATAAAATTAACAGGGAAAGTAAAACTGTTTAAATCTCATCGTCCCGATTTTAAAGACGGTCAGCAACTCCGTGATTTTATTTATGTAAAAGATGTAGCAGCAGTTTGCTACTGGTTCATGGAAACCCTTCGTCAAGCTCAGGGTGACAGCCCATCTGGCACAACATTGCAATCCGGATTATATAACCTAGGTACTGGCAAAGCAAGAACCTTTGAGGATTTGGTGAAAGC
>JBKJXQ010000177.1:0-7218 GCA_046716235.1 Chitinophagaceae bacterium | reverse complement strand
ATACAAGGGCAGGTTTTTTAAATAATCCAAAAATAAAGACACCGGTATTTGTCCGGTTTTCTACTGTTGCTGGTTCACGGGGTTCAACCGATCTTGCCAGGGATGTAAGGGGATTCTCTGTGAAATTTTATACAGAAGAAGGTAATTATGATCTTGTCGGCAATAATATGCCGGTGTTTTTTATACAGGATGCTATAAAATTTCCTGATCTTATTCATGCCGTTAAGCCAGAACCGAATAACGAAATACCACAGGCTGCTTCAGCCCATGATACTTTTTGGGATTTTATTTCCCTCATGCCAGAAAGTATGCACATGATAATGTGGGCAATGAGTGACAGGGCGTTGCCAAGAAGCTACCGGATGATGGAAGGATTTGGAGTGCATACATTCCGCTTAATCAATAAGGAAGGTAAATCTGTATTTGTAAAGTTTCACTGGAAGCCATTACTGGGTGTTCATTCTGTGGCCTGGGATGAAGCACAGATTATATCAGGTAAGGATGCAGATTTTCACCGCAGAGATTTGTTTGATGCTATTGAAGCGGGGGCATTCCCGGAATGGGAATTTGGAATACAAGTGGTGGAGGAAAAGGATGAACATAAATTTCCATTCGACCTTCTTGATCCTACAAAACTAATTCCTGAAGAACTGGTACCGGTACAGCGTATTGGTAAAATGGTATTGAACAGAAACCCGGATAATTATTTTTCGGAAACAGAACAGGTAGCTTTTCATCCCGGACATTTAGTACCGGGTATTGATTTCAGTAACGACCCATTATTGCAGGGAAGATTATTTTCTTATACTGATACACAATTATCAAGATTAGGTAGTCCTAATTTTCATGAAATACCTATTAACCGTTCAATTAATACGGTTCATAATAATCAACGTGATGGCCACATGCGGCAGCAGATCAATAAGGACCGTACAAGTTATCATCCTAATAGTTTAGGTGGCGGATGTCCCTTTCAGGCTAAGGCAACCGAAGGAGGCTTTACTTCCTATGCAGAAAGAATTGATGCAAAAAAAGTAAGAGCCAGAAGCCAGAGTTTTTTTGATCATTTCAGCCAGGCTACGCTTTTTTATAACAGTCAATCAGAAGCAGAAAAAAATCACCTTACAAATGCCTTGCGTTTTGAACTTAGTAAAGTGGAAACAGTTGCCATAAGAATAAGAATGCTGGGCTTATTAAGCCAGGTAGATAAAACACTGGCAGAGAATGTTGCTGATGAATTAGGTCTTACAGTTCCTAAAAAGCCTGAACAGCCTTTAAATCATAGTATTCCTGCTGATGGCAACCCTTCGAAGTTTCAACCAAAAATGGTTGACCAGGGAATTAAAAATTCTCCTGCACTGAGTATGGCTAATAAACTGAAGAATAATATTAAAACGAGAAAGATTGCTATACTGGCTGCCAATGGAGTAAATGGAGCAGGTTTACAGCAAATGAAAAAAGCATTAATAGCCGAAGGAGCTGTTGTAGAAATAATTGCACCAAAGCTTGGTGAAATAAGTGCAGAAAAAGGAACGGCAATAAAAGTCGATAAAAATTTTATGACGGTTTCTTCTGTATTATACGATGCAGTATATGTACCCGGAGGAAAAGAGAGTATTTCAGCATTAAGGAATGAACCAGATGCTGTTTATTTTATTAACCAGGCATATAAGCATTGCAAACCAATTGCTGTTGATGCAGATGCTGAACCATTTATTGCTAAAACAAATATTGCATCACTTTTAAAAACTGAAAAAGAGTTACCTGGATGTATTTTTTCATCCGGCAAAGGCGAATCATTGCCTAAACTTTTTATTGCTGCAATAGGACAACATCGTTTCTGGGAAAGAGAAAAGATGAAAATGATTCCTGCATAAAACTGAAGGAGCTTAGTTAATATGTTAGCATCGGGGCAGGTGTTTTTTCAGGCTGTTCTCCAATCATTATCTCCAATAGTTTTTCATTTATGGTGAATATTATTATTATTTTCTTTTCTGTAAAATATGAGACCTGATACTATCAATATTTATAGTTTCAAGATAGTTGTCGAGATGATTTAAATCTTCAAAGGGCCGGAAACTTTTAAGTATATTAAACGGTAAAATATAAACCATTTCAATATAGAATCCATCCAACTGGTATAAGGCATAGTTATACAGTTGATTTTCCCGGGCTGCAATTTGCACGCCTCTAAACCATATTACTAATTCCTGGTCCGTTTCGCTAAGATTGATAAATTGTCTGTAGGTCATATAATACTGCACTCAAATTATATGCTAAACTGATTTTGTATAAAATTTTACTCATAATATTTAAATAGCAATAATGGGTGAAGAAATTAAATTGTTGAATACACTATGTACATCACCCACAATTTTCAGGATGGCCAATAAAAAATTTTGTTATTTATTGCCTGATTAACGTCGGTTAGCAAACAGGGAGAATTAATTAAGTAACATTGCGGATGCAGAAATTAATTGTTATAACCAATCTACTGGTTTTTTTAATTCAGGTAATCTCCTGCAAGGAAAAAAATGAACCAGTGCCCCAGGTTGTGGCTGAAATAAATACGGATATTAAAAAATGGGAAAAGGCTGTTGTAAATATAGAGTGCCAGCAACTAAAATATGCCCCTGAAGAAATTAACGGGATTATAGAAACCGAAAGAAAGCAGAATAAATTTGTTTCGGTACAGGACGAGTTATTGAGAAGAGGTGCATTAGGCAGGCAAACAAGTCCTATTTCCGGGACAGCCATTTATTTTACAGACCAGGGTAAAAAATATTTAGTTACTGCAAAACATGTAATATTTGATGTGCTGGAAAGTAAAGGCAATGCAGGGCAACGATTGTATAAAGATATTTCTGTAAGAACTCCTTATGATTATTACCTGAAAAAGAAAGTAAATAATTCCTCTATTCCCTCTACCGGCTATGGTGCCACTAATCCTTTTTACCTTTCTGATGATGCGACTGATATCGGCATCATTTCTTTACAGGCATCCTTAACCAGTTTTTTAATTCAAACACTGGAAGATGATGGATATGTGCCCATCAATCTTTCTGATATAGATCCTTCTCCTGCTATTAATGCCGGAACTGCTATCGCTACGCTGGGTTACCCCGATATTTCTAAAATTGGTGTTTTTGAAAAAATGAATGATTATCAATCCAATGTTGTTGTGTTACCCGTTAGTACTTTTGGCAATATTGCCATGGCACATGAAAGATTGCCTTATTTTATCAGTGCTATTACTATTTATCCCGGCAATAGTGGAGGGCCAGTAATACGCAACAATAAATTAATAGGCATTGTAAGCGGACAGGTTTTAATCCCGGTTGACAAGCGGGATGCTGATAATGAATCTACAACTACTTCTTCGGATTTGTATTCAAGGGGAACGCTGGCTAAAGTTATAAAGGCTCAATATATTATCAGCGGACTTCAGCAATTACAACGGATAGAAGAGAATAAATCTTTTCACTGATATTTCCTCCTCTTTCTTCATTATTATTTCAAGGGAGTGTTTTCAACCATCATGCGGAAATTATTCTACAATAAGGAACATTAAAAATCCCATTTTTTTCATAGCTACTTATGTAAAATGTTCAAATTTTTTTTCGCTGTTACTATTACTATTTTTTGTTTTAGTGGCATATCATTTGAGTTACCGGTAAAGACAAGAATTTATTCATCCTGTTAATCAAAAAATTAAAGAACATGAAAAGTGCTAAAACCGTTAATCAAAAAACGAATGGAAAAAATGAAAGTAAACCTTCTGCATCTGGAAATAGCCAACTCGAAAAATTTTTTACAGATTCGTTGAAAGATTTGTACTGGGCAGAAAAACATCTTATAAAAGCATTACCTAAAATGCAAAAGGCCGCTACAACTGAAGAATTAAAATCAGCTTTCGGGGAACATCTTACCCAAACTGAAGAACATGTATGCAGGCTTGAGAAAGTATTTGAAATTTTAGGAAAAAAACCTCAGGCAAAAAAATGTGATGCTATGGAAGGGTTGTTAAAAGAAGGAGATTCAATCGTAGAAGAAACAGAAGCAGGCAGCATGACAAGAGATGCAGCGATTATTATGGCGGCTCAAAAAGTAGAACATTATGAAATTGCGAGTTATGGAGGCATGGTTCAATTAGCGAAAACGATGGGTATGGATGAAGCGGCTGATATTTTAGCCATGACACTCGAAGAAGAAAAAGAAACAGACCAGGGTTTGTCAGAGATTGCTGAAAACAGTATTAATTGGGAAGCTAAGTTGGAAGAAGTAAATCAATAAAGCAGTCGTAATTTTAATTTGCTTGTTAAATTTAAAAATGTCCTGGTTCGCCGGGACATTTTTATTAACCACCTGCTCCTTTTTTTGCCCACTTTATAGTAAAACTATATGGCAGCATTCTTGATAATCTATATGGTTATGGGAACAGCAATGACAATTAAACCGACAATTTTAGTAGTGGATGATGATGAAGATATGCTTTTCCTGATGCAACATAAGTTAGCAGCAGAGGGCTTCAATCCTCTTTTATGCCCAAATGGGAGAAATGTGATGAATATTATTTTTAATAAACATCCCGATCTCGTTTTACTCGATTTGAATATGCAGGGAGTTAATGGCGATTCTATATGTCATGAAATAAAATCAGATGAAGCATTGTCTGACATCCCTGTAGTGATTTTTTCTGCTAATGAAAATATTTCCAGTGTTTCTGATGAGTGCGGAGCGGACGGATATCTTAAAAAACCCTTCAACGGAGAAAAATTCAGGCAAACATTTATGCAGGCCCTTGCTCATAATAAGATCAATCATTAATTTGAACACAGAACTTTGCATAGCTTTTACTATTAATTAATTATGCTTTTAATATTATTTAACTGGTACTGAAAATGAAACTCAGGGGGTAAGGAAAACAGAATTTTCGTCGCTCATTCTGTTTTAATTTGGCATGGTTTTTAAGTATTTCAATTATAATCAAAAATATTTTAAAATGAAAAATTCAAATGAAACAATCGAAGTTTTAAATGACCTGGTTCAAATTAATAATGACCGAATTGAGGGTTACGAAAAAGCAATCAAAGAATTATCGAAGGATGACGAAGAGCTGAAACCTTTATTTATTGAATTTATTGAACAGAGCCAGACTATAAAGGAAGAACTGGAAAAGGAAGTTCAAACTTCTGGTGGTAAAGTGGATGAGAGTACAACTACCAGTGGAAAAATTTACAGGGTATGGATGGATATGAAAGCAACAGTTACGGGTCATAATAAAGAAGGAATACTCGGCAGTTGTGTATTTGGTGAAGAAGCAGCACAAAAGGCTTACGCTGATGCATTAGATGAAGATCTGCCTGAACATATTAATCAATTAATTAGTCAGCAAAAAATGTCTTTATCTGCCTCACTGGATGAAATCAGAACTTTCAAAGCCCAGGTTGCACGATAATTAACCTTAAAAAAAATTATATATAAACTATATTCATAAGCTACTCTTCAGAAGTAGCATAGATGCTCGTTGAACTTATAAATTTTCTCTACGGCCGGTTAGTAATTTTAAACCGGCCTTTTTTAAACCACCTTATGGTCCACCTTGATTCAAAAATACCGCACCAGCTTGCCCAGGAGCAAGCCTTATCCCGCATACGGGAAATAATATCGGGGTTAAGAGATAAATATAATAATACTATCAATAATGTATCACAGGAGTGGAATGGATATGATGGAAGATTCAGCTTTTCTATCAAGGGATTAACCATTAACGGTAAAATTTATGTGGGGGTGGATACAGTAAGGGTGGGGGGAAGGATTCCATTTGTTTTATCTTTTTACAAAACAAAAATTATCGATACCATCGAGAAAAAAGGTACAGAATTATTAAAAAACAGGGAGCCTGTAGTTTGATTATAGCAGAATCTTGTTTCCTTCCAAAAACAATTGGTTGATTAAGATAAGTAATGAACTTATAAAACCGGATACAAGGTGAAAAAATGTATTTAATATTTTTCCATCACTCCCATTCCGAATAAAGCGAAATCATATTTCACCGGGTCATTGCTATCTAACTTTCTTAAATAATCAGTCAACTCAATAGCAGCCTGCCAGTCTGTAGGTTTTCGGTGAAGCAGATTCAACTTTTTGGCTACTCTTGCCACATGTAAATCTATCGGGCAGATAAGTGCCGCAGGAGAAATAGTGGACCAAATACCAAAGTCAACACCATTATTATCTTTCCGCACCATCCAGCGAAGAAACATATTCAGTCTTTTGCAGGATGAGTTTCTTTGAGGAGTGGCAATATGTTTTTTTGTTCTTGCAGGAACATCAGCTAAAGAAAAAAAGTAGTGATGAAATCCTGTCAGCATTTCTTCAATAGTTTCACCATGTGCTGTAAATGCAACTTCAAGGCTTTCATTTGTTGAGTAATGAAATTTTAAAAACTCAATAAAATAAAGAAGATCTGTGGTATTGAAGGTGCGGTGTTTAAACCTTAGCAGGCTTTTTAACATACTCTCCTCCGCAGACAGGCAAAAATTATACGGCTCCATATTCATCAACTCCATCAGCTCTTTTGATTTATTGATGATGGTGGTTCGATTGCCCCAGGCAAACACTGCGGCAAAGAAACCGGCAATTTCTATATCCTGATTTTTGGTAAATAAGTGTGGAATGGAGATGGGGTCGTTCTTAATAAAAGAAGGTTGATTATATTCATCAACCTTCTTATCTAAAAAATATTTCAATTTCTCTTCAGTCATAATTGCATCAACCAATGGCTTTGTTGAGGTCTTCGATCAAATCATCCGCATCTTCAATACCTACGCTAAGACGAATAAGCGAATCTGATAAACCATTTTTTATTCTTTCTTCCCGTGGAATAGAAGCATGAGTCATTGAAGCCGGATGATTGATAAGAGATTCCACGCCACCTAAACTTTCTGCTAATGAAAATAAATGGGTAGATGATAAAACCCGTTTGGCTTCATCTAAACTATCATTTTTAAGTTCAAATGAAATCATACCGCCAAAATCCCGCATTTGTTTTTTAGCAAGGGCATGGCCGGGATGATCTTCAAAACCGGGCCAGTACACTTTTGCTACTTTAGGATTAATGCGCAGCCAGTTAGCTATTATTTTTCCATTTTCACAATGGGCTTTCATTCTTACCCCCAGTGTTTTTATTCCTCTCAATACTAAAAAACAATCCAT
>JBKJXQ010000176.1:0-7294 GCA_046716235.1 Chitinophagaceae bacterium | reverse complement strand
CTTCTTTAACTGGCAAATGTGTAACCGGTGGAAGATTAAATGTAAGTGGATTCTAATAAAAATAAATTTAATCGAAAAATAAAAATCTCCGGTAATAAATTTACCGGAGATTTTTATTTTGAAATTGTGTGAGCTATATTTATTATTCCCATGCTACGAAGTTTTGTTTGTATTTTTTCTTCGGTCATATTGAAGATGGTACTTTCAGAAGAGTGGTGAATGAATATTTTTTCTCTTTTGTTCCCTTATTAATTGCTGAAATAATAATGGTATGGTGGCCTTCTGTATTTTATAAAAGAAAATAATAAATATGTTCAAGCAACCTGCACTGCCTGTTAATATTACCGAACGGGCCGATATCCTTGATGTACTTCGTGGCTTTGCTATACTGGGTATTTTTATCGATAATGTTTTCGGATTTACTGGTTATGGAAATTTTACCCAGGCACAGCGGGAAGCCATTCCTACTTTTTACTCAGACGCCATTATTGGATTAAGTGAACTGGCCTTTGTTCATGGAAAGTTTTACAGCCTGTTTTCGTTATTGTTCGGTATTGGATTTTCTATCATTTTAATACGCAATGAACAAAAAGGCATCAACCCCTTGAAAATATTTTACCGTCGTTTATTTATACTCTTATTAATTGGTGCTGCACATATATTTTTATTATGGGAAGGCGATATTCTTTTATTATATGCGCTGCTGGGTTTCATCTTGCCTTTATTCAGAAAATGGTCAGATAAGGCTTTATTGATTGGGGCTGTTATATTGATCGTATCCCCATTACTCATTGACTGTATTAAAGTGTTACTGAATATTAAAACCGGTATTTTTTTAGAAAATATAGCAGTAGGAATTGATAAAAAAACCGGAGTTCCTACCGATGATGGTTTCCGAAAATATCTTTTCAATCCGGGAAGCGGCTGGCAGGAGTGGAGAAACTGGCAGCAATCCGGTTTTCTATACAGGTATGCTTATATTATTGAAAGTAACCGTATTCTCAAAGTACTCGGTATGTTTCTGATTGGTTTGTATGCCGGGAGGAAAATGATATATAGCAACCTGGATAATTATATTCCCTTATTTAAGAAACTGAAACGCTGGGGTTTTATCATTGGTATTCCAGCAAGTATGGCAATGGCATTTTTTGAAATAGATGGAAAAGGAATACCTGCAGCTGCAGGATTATCAGATACATTATTTTATGCTATCGGGGTGGTGCCGCTGAGTCTTGCCTATATTTCAGCAATCTGTTTATATTGGATAAAAACCAAGGGCAATACAAAATGGAAATGGCTGGCACCTGTTGGCAGGATGGCACTTACAAATTATCTAACACATACCATACTTGGAATTGTTATTTTTTATGGCGTTGGATTTGGGTTGGGGGGAAATATTGGCCCAACTATTTTTATACCAGTTGTATTTGCTATTTATCTGTTACAGATTATTTATAGTAACTGGTGGTTCCGTCATTTTAATTATGGTCCTATTGAATGGATATGGCGTCAATTAACTTACGGCAAGCGATTAAAAATCGTAAAAACAAAAAATTAAAAAGAAGGGTTAATTGTAATAAACTATAAACCGGCTATGCATCAATACATAGCCGGTTTATGATATATAAATATTCCTATTATAATGTCTTCAATACATCATTCATATTCCTGACAGCATCTGCACTTTTATTAAAAGCCGCTTGTTCTGTTTCATTCAATTTACAATCAAGAATTTTTTCCCAGCCACTCTTACCGATGATAACGGGAACACCCAGACAAATATCAGTTTGTCCATATTCCCCATCCAGTGCAACGCAGCAGGTAAATAATTTCTTTTCATCTCTTACAATAGATTCAACCATGGCGGCGCCGGCAGCCCCAGGTGCATACCATGCACTGGTTCCAATTAATGCTGTTAAGGTAGCCCCGCCAACCATCGTATCTTTTACAATTTTCTCTTGTTGTTCTGCCGATAAAAAATTAGTAACCGGTACACTGTTCCAGGTAGCCAACCTTATTAATGGGATCATTGTGGTGTCACCATGCCCGCCAACGACTATTGCGTTTAAATCAGCAGGGCTGCAATCCAGCTGCTGGCTTAATTGATATTTAAAACGACTGCTATCTAAAGTGCCGCCCATTCCAATAATTCTATTTTTAGGTAACCCGGTAGATTTTAATGCGAGGTAAGTCATTGTATCCATCGGATTGCTGATAACAATAATGATGGCATTGGGAGAATGATTCAGTATGTTTTCACAAACACCTTTTACTATGCCGGCATTTACACCAATAAGTTCTTCACGGGTCATACCCGGCTTGCGGGGCAGACCGGACGTAATTACTACTACATCGCTTCCTGCAGTTTTTTTATAATCATTAGTGCTGCCAACAATCTTTGTATCAAAGCCAAGTAATGCAGCTGTCTGCATCATATCCTGTGCTTTGCCTTCAGCAATACCTTCTTTAATATCTAATAAAACCAATTCCGTTGCCAGTTCTTTACGGGCAATATTATCGGCACAAGTGGCGCCTACGGCACCAGCACCTACAACAGTTATTTTCATGAAAGAAAAATTTATGTATTAAGTAAATTATTTGTGGGGCAAAGTTATCTGATAGTTATCCCGGAAAATCAATAGGCACTAAAAAATAATTTTACTTAGAAAAACATTCCTATTCTTAACTGGAGAAATGGCCCTTCCTCTGAAAAGTCGTATGTAGTGCTTACGGCGATTTTATTAAAAGGAACAATAAAGAATCCTCCTCCATAGCCTGTATGCCATTTAGTAGATTTTTCCAACGGTTGCCACACCCTGCCCACATCGTAAAAGCCTATAAGTCCGATTTTACCTGTGAAAAGAAAATTTTTCGTGTCGGCTGCCCAGCGTATCTCGTTGTTATTATAAAAGGCACTTTTTCCATAAAACCTTTCCCTGTTATATCCCCGAAGGTTTGTATTTCCTTTCAATTTATTGAGATGATAGAAATCAGCTTCGCCTGAAAGAAACTCCCCGCCTGCTCTTGCAGCAATACTGAATTGCCGGCTTAATGGGAGGTAAAAAGCAAAATTTGATTTTATGTTAGTAAATGACGTATTAGATTTTTTTAAATTAGCCAGGTATAATCCTCCTAAATCAAAATGAATTCCTTTAGTTGGGAAAATTTGATTATTGACAGCATGATAAGTATAAACTGCTTCGCTACCTGCAAAATATTTAGGAGAAAATGGAGAAAAATTTACAGGTAGTGATATGGACGATATGAATTTACCTGCTGTTCTTTCAACTTTTACACTTTGATACATACCAGTCAGTTCAATATGATGAAATTTTCCAAAATCTTTTTTTATACCCGCTGCTGCAAACATTCTGGTACTGGAAGTACGGTAGTAATTCCGGGTATTTATATCATCAGTTGTTTCATTGCCCGTACCATGGAAATTTTCTATGGCAGGAATATCTGCTCTGGCTTTTAGTATGCCATCCCATGAGCCAATTAGCTGAGGGAAAATCCCAACGTAGCCAATATTGGTTGCTTGTCGTACAAAACCATAGTTAGCACTCAGCAAGTGCTTGCTTTCATATTCATCTTTTTTCCAGGGCTTGGGTACATATAAAATATTAAGACTTATTTTAAGGCCTGTTCTTGGAAAAAGATAAAAAAGATCATTATCATATACTCTGTATTGTTGATGATTTAGTAAAGGTAAAATAGAGATATGCAATTTTTTTTCATGCGCAGTATCAAACTCATATTTATCGCCTCTTGATATTTTCAGTTTGCTGCTTCTTTTAGTCAATATAGAATCGGTTGAATGCGGATCGATAATTCTTACTAACACACCCTTACCCATATTTCCTTTTTCGGTTATCTTATCTGCCTGATCGAGAGTATATATTCTTATTTCTTTTGTTTCAGCGGGTTTAAAAATCCTGGTATAATAAGGTTTATTTTTAACCTCATTTTCTTTATTAATTTTATAAATATTTATTTGTGTTTCCGCATCCGAGATCCTGTTGATTTCATACAACTCTCTTTCATCCGAACCCGGTAGATCCACATTTCGGGATAAGTAAGTATAGTAATTGTTGGCATACTCTACCAAATGTTCTCTGCGGGATTTCAATTTGGCAATAATTGCTGATCCTGAAATATCGAAATGCTGGGAAGGAACGAGGCGGATGTTTTTTTCAATTACATCATCCGTAAGTTTTTGCTGTAATTCTTTTGCTTGTTGTACCCAAATTTCCCTATTAAGTTCATTGGTAAAACGAGGATCTAATTTTCTTCCGGCAAAATTCCATTTGCTTATTTTTTTGATATCATAATTAAATCCCTGGATCTGTTTTAGCGATGTTGCTGACAGGTTAGGAAACATACCATTTATCCGGGTATAGGCCTGGTCCCTGTCACGGGGTATTGGTTTATAAACAGTTTGTTTTTCATCTTCAAATTCAGCCCATCTCCATTGATCGCCATGGCGACCCCAGTCGCCAATAAACATATCAAATAATCTTGCCCTTACAAAAGCTTTTTGATCAATGCTGTTATCGTTATCTGCATAAATTTTTTCGAAAACTTTTTCCGTTCCTATTACATTTTTTGCATTTCCAAAACTGGCAACATCTTCCTGGTTGTCATCAGGTCTTTCTTCAAGCAGATAGAGTTGATTACCATATTCATTATTATATTCTCCCAAAACTGGTTGTTGTGGTACAAAGGCTATCACCGGGTTGGTATGATAAATACCCGCCGCTTCTGCCATGCCTGGTATGGTGATGGCAGCAAAGGGATAGCCAATTGATGCCTGATCTTTAGCCAAACGACTGATGAAAGTGCCATGAAACATATCGGGTAAACCATTGCCAAAATCTTTATCGATACTTCTCAACACAAATTCCTTCCCTGCTTTATTTTTCAATCTCAATCCTTTTGACTGGCGGCTGCCCCCTTCCTGAGTAGGAGTAAGACCCCCTTTTACAGTATCTAAGTAAAGATTATTTACACGGACCGGTGTACTCCATTCCTTACGATAATGAGTACCCCAGAAAAATGTATGAAGACTGCTGCGTTGATAATGTTTGCCTGCAATAATAACGGTGGTACCGGGTATTATTGCAGAATCTTTTACAATAGTAGTTTGGCCGGTTACCCCATTTATTATAGAGATAAATAGAATGCAAAGAAATAATTCTTTATAAATAAAAATCAAAATAGCATTGAACGAGTGGAGCATACTTATTTATAGGCAATTGCATATTTAAAATCATGCCAGTAACAGAATTTTTACACAAAATAAAAGCGGAAATTTTAAAAAAAGATCAATCGAATTGTTTGAGAGCGGTTTCAATTTTCATAGATCCTTCAAAAACCGAAATCAATTCTTTCTTTTTGTTATAAAAGGCGTGGAAGGGCAAATTATGGATCATATAAAAAGTAGGTAAAAAATAGCTTTTATCTTGTGCAACAATAATATTGTCATATTCTGCCAGCTTATATTTTTCACGAAAGGCCATCATCGAATCAAACGGCATGAAGGTGGCCATAATAATTTTTATCCCTTTAAACTTATCAATATTCTTTGTTATCGCCTCCGTTTCCTGCTGGCAATGCTCACACTGGGGATTAAACAATATCATCATTACAGCCGATTTTTTAGGCAAGTCATTTTTGGTAAAATAGGATGCACTATCTGGCAGTAATAATTTAACCGGTGGAAAATTGGGAAAACGTAAATAAGGAGCTTTAGTAGAATCGGACTGCGCATTCACCAATTGCAATACAGACAGTAAACTTAAAAGCAGAAAAAATTTCTTCATATTGTTCAAAGAAAAGCAATTTTTAATTATCCTTTTAATGATGGAATTCGAAGGCAGATAGTTGTTTGGCTGATAAAACAGGTTTTGTTTCCTTTTGTTGTGCGGCACACCTCCCTTATCTTTGCCGCCCCACCGGAATTTGGGACTTACAATTTATAATTTAAACTTTTATGGCAAATACAGCTGACATAAGCCGCGGATTGATATTAAATCTTGACGGCAGCCTTTATACAGTAGTGGAATTTGGTGAAAATAAAACAGCCCGTGCCGCTGCTAAGGTTTGGGCAAAATTAAAAGGAGTTGATAATAACCGTTCCATAGAAAAAACATGGAATTCCGGCGATAGCATTTTTCCGGTAAGGGTGGAAAAACGTACTTACCAGTTCCTTTATAAAGATGACAGCGGGTATAATTTTATGGATACAGAAACATTTGAGCAGGTTGCCCTGCAGGAATCTGCCATCGATGCTCCTCAATACCTGAAAGAAGGGCAAGAAGTTGGTGTTATGATCAATACCGAGACCGATCAGATTTTAGGAGCAGAATTGCCTGATAAAATTGTTTTACTAGTTACTTATACCGAGCCCGGACTAAGGGGCGATACAGCAACCCGTACACTTAAGCAAGCAACAGTAGAAACCGGCAGCACTATTGGAGTTCCTTTATTTGTAAATGAAGGAGAGCTTATACGCATTAATACCAAGACAGGTGAATACGTAGAAAGAGTAAAAGAATAATGAAATTGATTTGATATAAAATGGCCCAAAATCGATTGGTTTTAGGCCTTTTTTGTGTGATTTTGCTTCATTTTACCCAAAATATTCAAAAATTCATTTGATTTTCTCCTTTTGATTTCATTACCTTAGCCCACAATAAGGTTAGTAACATATTTGCCTGAAACTGATGGTTAAGGATTTTTAAAATCAAACTGTTTATAAAATTGAAAAACATGGACTTTAAACAAATTCAGGAGTTGATCAAGATGATCAACAAATCTAATATTGGTGAGCTAACAGTAGAGCAAAAAGATTTTAAGATTACCATCAAACAAAAAGAAGAGCATGTGACACAAGTAGTATCCGCTGCACCCATGCATGCTGCACCTGTTCAGGCTTTTGCTCCTCCAATTATTCCGACTGCTGCTTCAGCTCTGCCAACTGATAATGCAAAAGCTGCTGAAACTGCTGCTGTAAATACTATAACTATCAAAAGCCCGATGATTGGCACTTTTTACCGAAAATCATCCCCGGATAAACCTAGTCTTACAGATGTTGGCAGTGTTGTAGCACCAGGCGATGTGGTTTGCATAATTGAAGCCATGAAACTCTTTAATGAAATTGAAAGTGAAGTAAAAGGAAGGATTGTAAAAGTGCTGGTAGAAGATTCTTCCCCGGTAGAATACGATCAACCATTGTTTTTAGTGGAACCAGCTTAATCAGAAAATGTGGAAATATAGAAAAGTAAGAATCATC
>JBKJXQ010000175.1:0-6612 GCA_046716235.1 Chitinophagaceae bacterium | reverse complement strand
GTTATTGATTCGCCAAGCAAACTATCCTGAAGGGAGACAGATAAATTAAAATTGACAGAAGATTTATATAATTGATAAAGATTTTCCAGTTCTTCTGAAATTGCTGCGGGGAGGCATTCAATAGTATAGCTTTTATTGAGGGTTATTATTTTATTATTCTTTTTTGTCGCGGTATATTTTTCCAGCGATAGCCGCAACCAGAATACGGGTAGTAAACTGTTCCCTTTCACAATAACATCTGTCGTAAAGATAGTTTGCTGCATACGGTACCAGCCACAGGCAAGGTATTCATCGAGTTGCTTTGCTGTCAGGCTATCAGGATAATGTACATCGTAATATATCATGGTAGCAGCAAGATAATTAATACCCAGGTAGAATGACAGTTAGTACAGACAAAAAACTTGCAATGTATGCAGGCAATATTCCTGCAATAAATAATGCCTGAGCTTTCACTTTAGCAGAAGAACCGCCTTTTAATACCAATACTAGGAAGGAAGTAATCAGAACTTAAAATCACTCAACTACATATTAGTTAAAAATTAAAAAAATAGAAGCAGCTATTAGAATAAAAAAATTATTAGTTGGCACCTTTTCAATAATGCCAGCGAACAAAAGCCTCCATAGCAGCATAGTGAGTAAGTCCTAAATCAGCATACAGATTGGCAGTAGCTGCATTTCTTTCTTCAGCCCGTTGCCAGAATTCTCTTGAGTCGCTACCCTGAAATGGAATCATATCTTTTTGCGACTGATGAATAAAAATGCCAAAGCGTTTTTTTAATACCTGGTCGGGACTCATGGGTATGGCCATCTCTATCTCTTCGATATTCCATTCCTGCCAGGCGCCTTTATAAAGCCAGAACCAGCAATCGTTAATCCATTCGTCCCCATCTTTTTTAATTCGTTTTAACGCCTCCAATACTACATTGAAACAAATAATATGAGTGCCATGAGGATCCGCAAAATCACCTGCACAGTAAACCTGCTGCGGTTTTATTTTGCGTAGCAATTCAATTGTTATTTTAATATCTTTTTCGCTCAGTGGCTTTTTCTCAATGGTTCCTGTTTCATAAAATGGAAGATTTTGAAAATGAATATTATCATCAGCTATACCAACATACCGGCAGGTAGCTTTGGCTTCCCCTCTTCTTATTAATCCTTTGATGGAACGAATGGCAGGAGTATCCACCTGGTTTGATTTTTTTCTTGCTAAAAACTTGCTGGCATCTGCTAAAATTTTTCCTGATTTAGTAGTGTTAATGCCAGCTATTTCTTCGAAGCCTACCGCAAAATCCAAAAATCTTGTTACAAATTCATCCGTTACGGCAATATTTCCACTGGTTTGGTAACCTATATGTACTTCATTTCCCTGGTCGTGCAATCGTTGAAAAGTGCCACCCATGCTGATAATATCATCATCCGGGTGTGGGGAGAAAATAATTACTTTTTTTGGATAGGGGGTTGATCGTTCTGGATGTTCGGGTATTACAGAATTGGGCTTACCTGCCGGCCACCCTGTAATAGAGTTACGCAACATATAATACACCTGGAGATTAATTTCATACGCATCGCCTTTTTCTACCAGCAAATCACTTAATCCGTATTCATTATAATCAGTATTAGTTAAACTAAGTACCGGCTTCTTTAATTTCAAAGCCATATTCACTACGGCTTTTTTTATCATCTTCGGGGTCCAGTCGCAATCACCGGTAAGCCAGGGTGATTTATTTCTTGTCAGTTCAGCAGCGGCACCTTCGTCTACAATAAATGTAACATCATCATGATTCTGCAATAAGGAAGCCGGTACATGTTCACTATCGTCATCTTCAGTTGCTTTTTTAATAACTGCGGCCTTCCCACTTCCCCAGGCCATCAAAATAATTTTTTTTGATTTTAAAATTGTACTGATACCCATCGTAATGGCAAGCCGTGGTACCTGTGATATGTTGGCAAACTCATACGAGTTGGATATTCGGGTAGAGTTATCGAGTGTTGTTAATCTTGTTTTAGAATAAATACCGGAACCGGGTTCGTTAAAACCAATATGCCCGTTGTTGCCAATACCAAGTATTTGCAAATCAATTCCACCGGCATCCTGTATCTTTTTTTCGTAGTCACGGCAATGTTCTTTTATATTTTCTTTATTTATTTCTCCATTTGGGATATGAATATTTTTTGGGTTAATGTCTATGTGGTCAAATAAATGTGTCCGCATAAAACGGTGATAACTTTGCAAAGCATTATTATCTATCGGGTAATATTCATCCAAATTAAAAGTGATGACGTTTTTAAAACTTAGTTTTTCTTCCCGGTGCATTCTTACCAGTTCCGCATATAAAGATTTGGGAGTGGAACCGGTGGCAAGACCCAGTATACATTTTTCTTTTTTTGTTTGTTTATTGCGGATGAGTGCAGCAATTTCTTTTGCCACGGCTACAGAACCCTGCTCCATGTCTGGAAATATTTTTACAAGAATTTTTTCAAATGAATCAACCATACTTATTAGCATTTAATTGGAATTTATTATTCGAAGATTAATAAAAACAACTTTTACTGAATTTGTTTAACTGGCAGGGACTAAATTTAATAACTAATTATTAATTTTTATTTATATTGCAGCTAAGTTAGGAAAATATTTTATAATCAGATTCCTGATTTTTCCCTTGCTCATGTCAAATAAATCAATTCATCTTTTTACTCAGCCAAAGAATGACGCAGGGTTATCAAGTGTTGTATTTAAAGATATAAAATTAAACAGGAAGATCTTTTCAATCATGAGTGAGAGAAAAGAACTAACTGTAAATGATATTTCTGAAGCTCTCAATATCAGTACTCCTAAAGCAGGTGAGCTTTTAAGTAAACTGGTAGAAGGTAAACTTATCAGGGAAACAGGGAAAAGAACTGCCGGGCCTGGCCGTAAAGCTACCTTATATACATTACGCCATGACAACTGCTATTTTTTAGGAGTAGAAATAAAAAAATACAAGATTAATATTGGATTAATGGGCTTTGATAAAAGCATTGTAAAATCAAAACTTGAAATACCATTTCTTTACCAGGAAGCAGGAGAATCTTTAAAAGAGATAATTTTTATAATTAATAATTTTCTGGATGAAATAAAAATTGAAAGAAGTAAAATAGCCGGACTTGGTATAAGTGTAGCAGGAAGGATAAATGTAAGAACCGGCGAAATTCTTACCATTTATCACTTTAGCGATGCACCGGTAAAAGCTACCCTGGAAAAAGAACTTGGTATGCCGGTTTATCTGGATAACGATTCAAGGACTATTGCCTATGGTGAATTTCATTTTGGAAACCGTAAACAAGAGAAAGATGTGTTGGTTATGAATCTTGATTATGGTATGGCTATCGGAATTTTTGTGGATGGAAAACCGGTTTATGGAGCAAGTGGGTATGCCGGTGAGTTGAGCCATATCCCCATTTTTACTAATGAAAAAATTTGTTTTTGTGGAAAAAAAGGATGTTTGGAAACTGAAGCCTCAGGACATGCCCTCATTCAAAAAATTACAGAATTAATGGCTGAAGGATCAAATAGTATCCTGCAAAAAGTATTGAGCAAAAAGGGGTTTATTGAAATTGAAGATATAATATCCGCAGTAGAAAAAGGTGATAATCTTACTTTACAAACTATAAGCAATGTAGCAGAAAAATTAGGCCGGGGATTGGCAATTACCATTAATATTTTTAATCCTGAGTTAATAATAATTGGCGGTAGTCTCAGTGCAATAGGTGAGCCATTATTGTTACCCTTAAAGACATCAATAATTCAGCATTCATTAAACCTGGTTAATAGTGATACCCGTGTGGTAGTTTCAAATCTTCATTATAAAGCAGGCCTTTTAGGATGTTGTCTTTTAGTAAGAGATAAAGTTTTGGGAATCCTTCATTTTAAATAAACATACAATTAATAAAATATTTTATTAATTGTATGTGGATAAAAAAAAATATTATCATTACAATTGTAATTGATAAATTAAAGTACATTCGGCTATAATTAGCAAAACCTAAACTAACGCTTATGTCCAGAATTTTTAAATGCATGCTTTTCTTATTTATAAGTTATAGCTCAGCGGCGCAAACCCGCCAACTTAACGGGGTTGTAAATGACCCTTCAAATTTAGGTGTCAGTTCAGCCACAGTAAAAGTCAAGGGAGGTACAGTTTCAACTTTCACAACCACAAATGCCGAGGGAAAATTTAGTTTTTCGGTACCAGTTGGAAATATTATTTTACAAATTTCCTCAGTAAGTTTTGAGCCTAAAGAAGTAGCCGTTTCGGAGACTGATAACAATATCACTATTTCGCTGATTATTTCTAATGATGAACTGGGAGAGGTTGTGGTAACAGCTCTTGGTATTAAAAGGGATAAGAAAGCATTGGGATATTCTGTTCAGGAAGTGGGCGGTAAAAATTTTACAGAAGCAAGGGAAAACAACCTTGTAAATAGTTTATCGGGCCGGGTTGCAGGTCTTCAATTATACAAAACTGGTAATGGCCCCACCGGCTCAACCAGGATTGTGATTCGGGGAAATAACTCACTCGGTGGAAATAACCAGCCACTTATAGTAGTAGATGGTATTCCAATGGATAATTTTCAAACTGCTAATAACCAGGGTGAATTTGGTTCTTTTGATGGTGGAAATGGAATTTCTGATATAAACCCGGATGATATCGAAACTTTATCGGTTTTAAAAGGGCCAGCCGCTGCTGCTCTTTATGGTACCCGGGGTGGCAACGGTGTTATTTTAGTAACCACTAAAAAAGGCGCCGCAAGAAAAGGACTTGGTGTTAAATACAATAGTAATTACGTAATTGACAATCCATTATTATATACTGACAATCAAAGCGAGTATGGACAGGGTGCAAATGGAATTTATGATGTAAAAAGTCAATCAAGCTGGGGGCCAAAAATTACAGGGCAGGAAATTACAGACTGGAGAGGAACGAAAGTCCCAATGTCAGCTGATAAAGATGATCTCAAAAACTTTTTGAATACGGGGCAAACCTGGACAAATTCCATAGACCTCTCCGGTGGAAGTGATAAAACAACCTTTCGGTTAGGCTTTACTAATCTGGACAATAAAGGCTTATTACCAAATTCCACATTAAAAAGAAATCTGGTAACATTGAGAGTAAATTCTGAATTAACCAGCAAACTATCAGTAGATGGTAAAATCAGTTATACCAATCAAAAAACAAAAAACAGACCGCAAACATCCGGAAGTCCGAGTAATATTTTTGCTCAATACATGTCGCTACCCCGTTCAGTACATTTAGCGGATATGAATCCATGGAAAGATGTATTTGGCCACCAGATATTGTGGGCGCCAGAAGCATACAGTACATTAAGAAATCCATATTGGGTATTAAATGAAGACTTCAATAATGATCAAAGTGATCGTTTTCTAACCATGGTTTCTTTAGATTATAAATTTACCGAATGGTTAAAATTAAAGCTTCGTCATGGTATGGATATGCGAAATGCTTTTAATGAATCAGGAACTGCTTTTGGTATTTACAATAATAATCCCGGGTCCCCATCGTATAATTTTGGTTCGGGTTATGGTGCTGGCAGATCCAGGGCAGTTGAAACGAATGCAGACTTCTTATTATCAGCCAATAAAAAGTTTAATGATTTTAATATAGGATTGAGTGTTGGCGGCAACCAACAAAGGGCTAATTTTAATAATACCGGCGGAAATACCGGAAACCTTGATTTGCCAGGTGTTTATACTTTATCTGCTGGTGCTAATCCGAGGCCCTACAGTTATAAAGCAGAATCAAGGTTAAATTCTTTGTATACTTTTCTGAATGCATCATATAATGATTATCTATTTGTTGATGTTACTTTCAGAAATGATTGGTCATCCACTCTTTCTCCTGCAAACAGAAGTTTCAATTACCCATCATTTAGCGGTTCTCTTGTTGTCAGTGATTTACTAAAAAATTCATTCAATACAAGTTTGCCCAATTTCATTTCGTTCTTTAAAATTCGTGGTGGTTATGCCCAGGCAGGTAATACAATCAATCCATATAGTTTAGATCCATCCTATAGTATTTCAAGAGGAGTTTTCAATGCAATAATAACCAGTCCTCCTTCTACACTTGTAAATCCAAATATTCTTCCTGAAATAATTAAATCCCAGGAATATGGTGTTGATATCCGGTTTATTAAAAACAGAATTGGAGTCGATTTTACTTATTATAAAAAGAATGCCTATAACCAGATTCTAACATTGCCAGTACCTGCTGCAACCGGATTTAGTAATAAAATAGTAAATGCCGGGAATGTTCAGAATAAAGGCTACGAATTTGTAATTAATGCAAGTATTATTAAAGCTAAATCTGGTATTAATTGGGATCTTTTAATCAACTATAATCATAATACTAATAAGGTTTTAGAACTTCATCCAGAAACAAAAATTTATTTATTGCAAAGTGACGTTGCCTCCAGAGCCATTCGTATTGCAGCAAATGAAGGAGAACCTTTTGGAAATATTTACGGACGGGATTTTGCCCGGAATGCTGCCGGAGAAATAATAGTAGAACTTGATGGTACTCCAAGAAAATCAGAAAATAAGAATACCTTATTAGG
>JBKJXQ010000174.1:0-2870 GCA_046716235.1 Chitinophagaceae bacterium | reverse complement strand
AATAATTTTTTACCCAATTCATTTAGTTCAGCCCTGCCATATTTTGTTTGTTCCCATTTGCGGGGGTCGCCGGGAAAAGCAAAGCCTTCCGGAGCAACACTATCTTTCCAGGAACTGATTCGCCATTGACACAGCGCTTCATTGTTTTCTTCCGCTGGCATCATGGAGATATATTGTGCAATACGAACTTTATCGCTACTCATGTTAGGACGAATGCCGTGGGGTTGCAGGCTATTAAAAATAAGCAAGTCGCCAGCTTCCATTTTTACTTTTACAAATTCAAAACCAGTGGTATCAGGTTTAAAACGGTCACGATCTTCAGGCTGTGTTAGTTTCCATGTATTGTAGGTACGAAACAATTCAGGAATACATTGAAAGCCACCCATATTTTCATCAGTTTGGTCTGCCAACGCTAACACACCCTGCACATTAACAGGTTTTGTTTCAGGGTCGTAATCCCAATGAATAAAACCCTTTTGTTCAAAGCCTGGCTTGATGGGAAAATTAAGATTTGCCCTGTCAATGGTTACCCACAATTTTTCTGTTCCCCAAATATCCCTAAATGCATCATACACCTTTTGCGACATACGGTTATTCCATAAATGTTGATGATTATAAACCTCCACCATTCCGGTATTGGTCAATTCTTTCATCTTCATTTCTGCCCGTGGTGGTGCATACCATGTGTCTGGATTAGTTGGGTCTTTTTCTTCAAATTCCCATAAAAAATTTGCGGTAGCTAAAGCCTGTTCCCGTGATACAGCGTTTTTAATTACAATATACCCGTTGGTTATCCAAAAATTCCAGTCGGCTTCACTTAACACACGAAGTGGCTCACCGCTGCTGCGGTCGTTTAATTTAGTAGCACTGCTTTTTGCAGTTGATGGATTGCCCGGAATATCTTTATTCGCATTACCCGGCTGCATTGTGGGTGTCATTGCAGGCACCATAGTTTGTTGTTCCATATTGCAATATTTAATGTTTAAAAAATAATTCAGTTAATACCAAACATTGCCTTTGGCTTTTACTGCACCAGCCATTTTCGTTTCTATGTTTACAGGTTCTTTCTTCACTATTATTCCCGTTCGACAGCGAACAATTTTTAACCGCTAATAACGGCTGTATAATTTTTACAGGTGATTGATTTGAAGTGAAGTTTCGTAGTGGCATTGCAAGCTGTTTTTGATATCACAAAAATAGCTTTGCGGGGGGAGGCTAATCAACATCTGCATTGGCAGATGTTTGTACTGTATTGATATATTTTGGTAATTTTAAGAACAATATTGCAAAATCAGGCTAAATGAAAGCAAAGTTAGAATCTATAACAAGCGATAGCAACAGCTCATTTAGAATATTATTGACACCCAATTTGAATGAGTTGTTTTATTGGCATTTTCATCCTGAATATGAAATTGTTTACGTTGAAACGGAAAGTGGTTTCCGCCACATTGGCGACCACATTTCAAAATATGAAGGCAGCGACATTGCTTTAATCGGACCTAATATACCACATCTGAATTTTGATTATGGCGTAAAGACAACAGTGAATACTGTTGTGGTTCAAATGAAAGAAGACTTTTTAGGTCAACACTTTTTTTCATTACCTGAAATAGCTGCTATAAAAACGCTGTTTGAAAAAGCAAAAAGTGGTGTAGCCTTTTACGGCGAAACAAAAAAAGAAGTCGGGAAAAAATTAAAACAGATAACAGCATTATCGCATTTTGACCAACTCATTACTCTATTGCAGGTTTTTAATTTGTTGGCTAACAGCGACGAAATAGAAATGCTCAACACAAGACCTATTGCAAGTGCATCAGTATTAAAGGAACAGCAGCGTTTACAAAAAGTGTTTTATTTTATTGAAACGAATTATCAAAATGAAATTGATGTGAATGCTGTTGCCAGGTTTTGTAACCTGACAACTGCTGCATTTTGCAGGTATTTTAAGAAATCAACTCACTACACTTTTACAGATTTTTTAAACCAGTTTCGGATAAATCAATCAAAAAAAATATTGTTGCAAGACAAAAACGTTACAGAGGCATGTTATGAGAGTGGCTTTGCAAATATTTCCTACTTTAATAAGACATTTAAAAAAATTACAGGAGAAAACCCTTCTGCATTTAAGAAGAAATATTTTGCAGCGTCTATGGAGCCAGAATCTTTATCCGATAACCAGGCCAAAGTATCCCGGAGCAATGCTGGTTAATTGAAATATCCTGTAAACCTATTTATACCCATGATGGAAAAATCGGTTAACTAAAAATTAATTTTATAGACATGAAAAAAATCTTATTACCAATAATCCTGATTGCATGTTCGTTTCTATCAGGTTTCTCTTTTAAGACAATCATCTCTAACAAAAAAAATACAACCATGAAAAAAGCAACAGGAATAGGAGGTATTTTCTTCAAATGTAAAGACCCTAAAGCAGTTAACGAATGGTATAAAACACATCTTGGGTTTGACACAAGCCCATATGGAACAAGCTTTGAATGGCGGGACCTTGATGACAGTAATAAAAAGGGACTTACCCAGTGGAATCCTTTTGCAGAAACTACAAAATATTTTGAGCCTTCAACCAAAGACTTTATGATAAACTATAGGGTAGATAATTTAGAAGAATTGGTAGAAGAATTAAAAAAGGAGAACGTAACTATCGTGGACAAAATTGAAAATTCTGATTATGGAAAATTTGTTCATATTCTGGACATGGAAGGAAATAAAATTCAATTGTGGGAGCCGAAAGATTAGAATCTGATATAAATAGTTTGGTCATCGAACGTAATAATTTATTTGAAAATGGCTTATGACACAAAGCTTGCCGACAGGATCAGGGAATACTTAAATGCAATTCCCCATTTAAAAAT
>JBKJXQ010000173.1:0-9434 GCA_046716235.1 Chitinophagaceae bacterium | reverse complement strand
GCTTCAAATATATAACTTACCGGTTCAAAAGCTACAATTTTACCCTCTGATGCTGACCTGGCAGCCAATAGCGAAAAATAGCCAATATTAGCACCAATATCAAAAAAAGTACTGTTAGGTTGCAATAAATTTTTCAGAAATGTGCCCAGCGGTTTTTCATAGTTACCATACCAGAATAATTGTTGCTGGATATGCTCTTCCGGCTTTAGATTCATAATAATATTTCCAGGTAGTTTCTTTCGATAAACTTTATCAGCAATGCCGGTAAAACGCATGATTTTTAAAAAATGCTTCAGCCCCCGCTTTGGGAAACTGAATTTCTGAACATATAAATTAAGCAACTTGTAAAACATGAAGAATAATGATTCGCTATTTTGATTAAAATTATGTTTTATTTGCGTAAAGTTAATTTGTGAAGTTTGTTATAAAAGGGTTCATTTCCCGGATCATATTTGTCGCTTCAGGTTTTCTTGTAAGCCTGCTTATTGCAAAACTGGCGGGTGCTGATCGTTTTGGGGTTATTTCGCTGATGATTGTAAATGCCGTTTTTATCCAGATCGTTTCGGGATTAGGTACAGATGGTGCCATTGTATGGCATGGTATTTCAGGCAAGCCAGGTGATAGCAATAAAATTTTTTCTTTCACTGTTTATACCACTTTGCTACAACTTCTATTATTTGGTGTATCTGCTTTTTTATTTTTTAAGTACAGTGGTACAACTATTCTGAGTAGAGAAAAGAGTACTAATATTTTTTATGCGGAGCTTCTTTACTTCATCGGTTTGATAGTTACTGAAAAATATGCAGCCTTATTTTATTCGCAACAAATGGCAGCGCTATGTAATAAAATACTTGCCCTTATATCATCAGGGTTGGTATTTATTCTTTTAATTGTTTTGTTTTACTCACCTCCTTTAGTGGTTAATAACCCGGTATGGATATTAAGTATTTTTGTTTTTATTCCTGCCATAGTATTATTGTTTTTTTACCATGGTAAGTTTAACCCGGCCTTAAAAAAAATAAATGGGAATACTGTAAATTCATTTGCCAATTTTTCATTAATAGTGCTTGTTACAAATCTTATTCAGTTTATAGCCTTTAGGGTTGATTTCTGGTTCATTGACTATTTCCATGGAAAAGAGGATGTAGGTATCTACGCACAGGCTTCAAAATTTTCCCAAATGCTCTGGATTATTCCGGGAGTGTTAGCAGGATTGATAATCCCTGCCCTTAAAAATGAGAAAAATAAATTATCAGTTGCTGAGCTTGTTTCAATCTGTCGCCTGTTATTTTTTACGCATATTTTTTTCGCTATAATATTAGCAGGGGGGGCATTCTTTTTATATCAGTTTTTTCTACCTGATGATTTTTTCAATGGTTTTTCTGCTTTACTTTTAATGATGCCCGGGTATATTATTTTTATTATAACGACTGTGCTGACCGCTTTTTTTTCCGCCAATAGGATGCTTAAAATAAATTTACTGGGTTCATTTCTATGTTGTCTGGTAATGCTTACTCTTGATATACTTCTTATACCAAGATTTTCTTATACAGGAGCTGCTATTGCAAATCTGGTTGCTTATACAATAACCACTGTTTTTTTTATTGCAGCTTTTCGAAAGCAAACCGGGTTATTAATGCAAGATTATTTTAAATTGCAAAAATCTGATCTTAAAATACTATTCATGAAATTTTCAGAACGGGAAAATGGAAAGATAGATTGAGCAATATAGCTGATATGTAGAATTCAGCTATACAGTTAACTCTATTTGAATAATAAATTATAAATGGAGATTTTTAATTATCGTAATTAATCGGAGATTGGTTTTTCTCCTTTGTTTTATTCTTATCGCTTTTCTCCAGGTTTTTCTTTTCATCTTTTTTTCCTTTATTGTCCATTAACGGATCACCTATTGGAGGATTGCCTATAAGAGGATCTATACCTTTCATATCAATTTTAAAATTAAATACTTTATCAATATGCATCCATTTACCATTCTCCCATTTAAAACCTTCCTGATCACCATCGGGAATATATGTCCATTGATGTTCTGTATCATCATTTTCAGAAACCAGGTGATCTACTAAAATCATCTGCAGATCATCAATATAATTTACCAGCACCCTGGCTCCTTTTTTAAATTCTATATTGTACCGGTACTGTGCAGGTTTTGGAATACTATCTTTTTCATAGCTGAAAAACGGTCCGCCAAATAAAGGTTCATTTTTTTCATTGAAGGTGAGAACGTCAATCCATTTCATACTGCTCATGGCACTATTATTATCAAACCCAAAGAGGGTATAATAGTTTTTTCCTTTGTATTGTGTTTTTATAATGTTGTAATACATAGCACCAATCCAGTTGCCGCGGGTACGGACAGAATCCATCGGCTTGTCTGTAAACTCTGAAAAATCACGGAGTGGTAATAATTTTAAGGAACCATCGGCAGTACGGAATTGTATAGCACCCCGTTGCCGGAAATAATAATCATCATATGAAATAGTCCAGGTATAAATGCGAAAAGTGGTATCTGGAGAATATAATTTGGAAATACCCAACAGGGAATCAAATGGGTAATAAAAAGAATTTTTTATTTGCAAAGCCCTTACCAGTATTTTGGTAAACATACTGTCAGAAATCATCCGATCTTCAGGGAGGCTGTCTGTATTAAGGTAAAGAGAATAATCGCTGAGGCTATCTTCTTTAACTCTCAATTTTTTCATATCAGCTACAGTAATCTTTTGCGAAAATATGGCTGGGGAGAATGATAATAACAGGATAACCAAAAAAGTGATTTTAATAAATATTTTTTTCACCAGGATTATTTTTGAATTTGTAAAGCTAAGTTACGGCTTATTAGAGATGACCGCCCTGATGGTCAGGTTGCATTGTATTTTAACAAGCCGCCAGGGAGGATAACGGTAAAAGAGTTGTAAAATTTTATGAAAGATTATAAAGCTTTGACAAAATCCGCTAACAAATCAAACCTGAGGTCAATATCCGGGTGGGGAAAAGCTGTTTCGGGGTTTGTGGTGGCTATAAAAACGGTATACATACCGGCGTTTTTGCCAAAAAGCATATCGCTATGCTTATTACCCACCATGATAGATTTGGAAAGATTAATTGAAGGGAAATCGGCCATAGCCCTGAATGCCATACCCGGATTGGGTTTACGTATCGGGTCATTATTGACTATGGCAGGGGCATAATAGATGCCGTTAATTTTTCCCCCAACAGCATTTATGGCGGTTGTCATTTTTAAATGAATGGCAGTTAAATCTTCTTCCGTCATTAATCCACGACCAACGCCCCGCTGATTGGTAACGACAATAATATGGCCAAATTTCTCTGTTAATTGTTTAAAGAATTCAGGTGCCCCTTTCAAAAAATGGAATTCATCCGGGTTGAAAATATAACTACCAACTTTATCTTCATTAATAACTCCATCACGGTCTAAAAAAAGTGTCCAGCTTTTATCAATTTTTTCCAGCCGGAGTGGAGGGCTACTTAGTTCTGTTTGCACCCGGTTATAATCTTCTGCAATACCGATGTCAATAAAATATAGATCCTGGATCAGTCCGTAAATACTTCTTTCTTTACCCTTCGGTAAACTGAGGGTACTTTCGAGATAATCTTTTTCAAAAGAAAATTTAGCGGGTAATCCTTCGTTCAAAAATTTATTTACATTAAGTATATAAAGCCCACCATTGATAGTTCCTTCTGTATAAAATTGTTTTTCTTTAAAACTTTTTACCAATTGTTCTTCTGTCAATTCAACCACACCGTATCGGTCGAAATTTTGCATAGGTTTCAAAAGCAGGGTACAGGCTGCATTATTATGCGTATGAAAAATTCCTGCTTCATGAAGATTGATCTTGAATAAAGTATCACCATTAGCTATTAGTATATTTTTTTCAGTAGCCTTACCTAATGCAAGCTGAATAGCTCCGCCAGTACCCAACGGCTCATTTTCAATTACACATTGAAAAGTAAGTGTAGTAAATTGTAAATGGAGGTATTCTTCAATCACTTCATGTTTATAACCGAGAGAAAAAATAAACTTTTCTATTCCCTGGCTTCTCAGGTAATTAATGACATAAAATAAAAATGGTCTGCCTGCAACGGGAGCCATACATTTTGGAAGATCTGGAACTACATCACGGAGTCTTGTGCCAAGGCCACCTGCCAAAATAATAACTTCCTTTATCATGAAAAATGTAGATTAAGCCTCTTTAAGGGTTGATGTGTTGAAAATTTTCTCTTCCACTAATTGACAAATGATATGTCCAATAGTAATATGGCTTTCTTGTATCCGGGGGGTATCAGCCGAAGGTATATTAATAACATAATCGCTGATGGATTTCATCTGTCCGCCAGTAATGCCCGTAAAAGCAATGGTTGTAATTTTTTTTTCTTTTGCAGCCTCAAATGCTTTAATAATATTAATAGAATTACCAGAGGTGGACAGCCCAATTAATATATCACCTGTTTCTCCAATGCCCTCAATCATTCTTGAATAGACAACATCAAAGCCATAATCATTAGCTACTGCTGTCAGGTAAGATGTATTACAATGTAAAGCCTCTGCCGGTAATGCTTTTCTGTCAATATAGAAACGACCAGAGAATTCAGCCGCCAGGTGCTGTGCATCTGCAGCACTGCCACCATTGCCACAAAAATATACCTTGTTACCAAGTTTAAATGCATCCGTAATTACATCAACTACTTTTTGAATGGTTGCTAATAATTTTTCATTCTGTAAAATCTGTTGCTTCGTGTCAATGGAAGCCTGAATTATATTTTTAATTTTTTCCATTTTCTCTTTTTAAATGGTCCATGTTTTTAATCCATGTTCTGTAAATTGATAATTTCTTTGTTGTCCCCCAAATTTTTCCAACCGCTGCATTACCGTATATTTTGCATTACCGGGGCAATAAAAAATCATGAATCCGCCGCCTCCGGCACCGGAAATTTTGCCTCCGGTAGCACCTGCTTTTTTAGCTGTTTCATAAATGTCTTCCAGTAAAGGATTGCTGATGCCGTCTGCCATTTTTCTTTTTTGCTGAAAACCATAATCAAGTATTTCGCCAATCATATTTAATTTACCTGTCAGTAATGCTTCTTTCATCCGTTGCGCCTGTTGTTTCAACTGGTGCATCGCTTCAATCGACTTTTCTTTTTTATCCGTTACGTTTTTACTCTGCTTTTCAATGATTCCTGCCGACTCACGGGTGGTAGCTGTATAAAATAGTAACAAATTATTTTCCAGTTCAAATAAATGCTGCTGCTTTACCCGCAGTGGGTTTACAATTACTTTATCGTCACTATAAAACTCCATAAAATTTACACCGCCGAAAGTTGCGGCATATTGATCTTGTCTGCCACCTGCCAGCTTTAAATCGTTTCTTTCAATTTCATAAGCATAATGGGCCATATCATACTCACCCAAAGGAAGGCGAAGCATTTCAGCAAAAGCACCAATGATGGCAACCACCAGTGTAGACGATGTGCCAAGTCCCGAACCTGCAGGTGCATCTACAAATGTCGATAAACGAAAACCTTGTTTAGGAATTCCATAATCTTTTTGTATACGATTATAAACACCTTTCAACAGGTCTAGTGTACCGTCTATCGGAAGTTCTTCGCTCCAGTCAAATTGTTGCTTTTCATTTCTGTCAATCGCTTCAATAACAATCTGGTTGGTGTCCAGCAATTCAATGGTGGCATTCGCATACAAAGAAATTGTAGCATTCAAAATAGCACCACCATATTCATCACTATAAGGGCTTACATCTGTACCACCACCGGCTAATCCTATTCTTAAAGGAGCTTTACTTCTGTATATCATTAAATCTTTATTGCTATAAATTAAAATGAAAATTATTAACCGGGCTTTTGAGCTACTATCATCGTTCCTTGTAAGTTTATCCTGAGTTAACGAAGGACACTCTTGTACAGCATATCTTTACTCAGCAAGACTTTCAATAGCTTTTACCAGATTCGCCCAGCTATATTTTTGTTTCTCAATGCGAAGATGCGGAATAAAATAAGCTTCACCTAATTGATAAAATTTTAGAATTCCATCGGCAATTGCCTGTGGATTTGGTTCTACTACCAAACCAACTTTTTCATCGGGAACAAGGGTGGGAAGACCGCCGACATTAGTAACAACCATCGGTTTTTCAAAATGATAGGCGAGGGGGGTAACACCGCTTTGTGTAGCATTCCGATACGGCTGTATCACCACATCCGCAGCACACAGATAATATTTCACTTCACTATCAGGAATAAAATCTGTCCGCAATATCAATTGATCTTTAATGTGCAGCTTTTCTATTTGTTCCAGGTATGGCGTTTTGTCTTCATAAAATTCTCCGGCTATAAGTAGTTTGATGTTTGAATGCTGAGGCAAAGAGTTAAGGTTTTTTAAAATTGACATGGCTTCCAATAGCATATCCAGTCCTTTATATTTTCGGATAAAGCCAAAGAACAATATGATTTTTTCCTGTTCGGGTAAACCTAAATGATTTCTTGCTGATGTTTTGGAAATAATAGCTCCAAAATTATCATATAATGGATGTGATATTAACTCTGCAGGTTTTGTTTTTTCAAAAAATCTTAAATCATTCAATACTTTTTCACTCATGGTAATAAAAGCATCACAGCTTTTTAAAAAGTAGTTGGTAAAAGGCTTGTCACCAAACCTCTTTTCATGGGGTATTATGTTATCTGCAATACAGATAATTTTTGTATGCGAATTTTTTCTCACTCTTCTTAAAATAGTTCCCAGTGCGGGGCCCATCAGTGGTAACCAAAACCTTACGATAATAATATCCGGCTTTTCTTTTTTTAAACAGTTTCCAACTTTTAACCAGTTAAAAGGATTAACTGAATTAATTACGGTATGTATAGAGAGGTTTTCCGGTGCCGGTTCATTGGTGTACTGCGTTGTGCCGGGAAAAATAAACGATGGATACTGCAGGGAAAAAGAATAGATAGAACAGGTATGCCCTTCATTTATAAACTCTTTTGCCAGGCGCTGGTTGAATGTAGCCAATCCCCCACGCAATGGATGGCCAGGTCCTATAATGACAACGGTTGCCATTATAAACCCGTTTTTGTTTCAACCAGGTAAGCATTTCGATTAGGAGAATTTCTTGAAATTAATTCTCCTATAAAACCTGCCAGGAATAATTGCATACCAAGAATCAACGAAGTAAGAGCAAGATAAAAACCGGGGCGGTTTGTTAATGCAAAATTAGCATCTATAATTTTTGAAATAATCAGGTAGATAGAAATTCCTGAGCCGATAAGAAAAAAAAGTGAACCCCATAAACCAAAGAAGTGCATCGGACGTTTGGAAAACTTGCCTACAAAAGTGATAGAAAGTAAATCAAGAAAGCCATTTACGAATCTTCTCCATCCAAATTTTGACACTCCGTATTTCCTGGCCCTGTGTTCCACTATTTTTTCACCTATCTTTTTAAATCCTGCCCATTTTGCTAATACAGGAATATAGCGGTGCATTTCGCCATATATTTCAATGCCTTTTATTGTTCTTTTTTTGTAGGCTTTTAATCCACAATTAAAGTCGTGAATTTTAATACCAGATACACTGCGTGTAACAGCATTAAAAAACTTAGAGGGGATATTTTTAGTAAGTGTATTATCGTACCGTTTCTTTTTCCAACCACTTACCATATCGTACCCACCTTCTACTATCATTTTTCTCAATTCAGGAATTTCTTCGGGGCTATCCTGCAAATCGGCATCCATGGTAATAACTACATCGCCAGAGGCAGCTCTGAAAGCTTCATTCAGCCCGGCAGATTTTCCATAGTTGCGTAGAAATTTTATACCTTTTATACAGGGATTTTTAGCTCTTAATTGTTCAATAATTTCCCATGAGTTATCGCTGCTGCCATCATCCACATAAATAACTTCGTAGGTATAATTATTTTCATTCATCACTTTTTCAATCCAGGCGGTTAATTCCGGTAGTGATTCTGCTTCATCAATAAGTGGTATGACGATGGATAAGTCCATTTTATTTTCTTCTTGTTATTATAAGTGAAACTACTGCTGTAACGGCAGCACCTATTATCAAATATCCGAAAATAGAACCATAAACTACGGCTGTGGCATACCCATTTTTGTAACGGGCCGTATCTGCATCAATTTCATCGGGCATTTTATTATGTTCTTTCAGTTGCTTTTCTTTAAAAAGCCGTGCCGAATTTTCAGCAAACTCAGGATGCATTTTATTGAAAATAAATGTATATAGCACCATCAATAATGTAGCAACAATGAAGCATTTGAAACCCGTACTAAAGCTGTCGCCAAATTTGCCTGACCAGGCATGCGAATTTCGATAGGCTATTAATGTCCAGATAATACCTGTAGCATATATAGCAAATACAATATAATGAAAAGGAGAACTCTCGGGCAGGCCATAAAAAGTTGCCATTGAAACGCAAATCATTACAATGGCAGTTATAATTCCTTTTATTAAGGGAGATAGTTTCATGGTATTAATTAGGAGAGCACAATATTTTCGCCATTAATAATACCATTCACTTTCCCGGTTAATTCTTTACCAATAAAAGGAGAGTTTTTTGATTTTGATTTCAGATGTTGTTCTGTGACGGTCCATTTTTTTCCTGGTTCGAAAAGAGTCAAAGAGGCTTTATTTCCTTCTTTTATATGTGATGCTTCCAATCCAAATATTTTTCTTGGGTTGGTTGATAAAAGCGTTACCCATGTTTCTGCTGATACATCAGGAAGTGAAGTATTTAATACGCCATACGCTGTTTCCAACCCCAACATTCCAAATTTTGCATATTCAAATTCCAATACTTTACTGTCATATTCATGCGGAAGATGATGGCTGGCGATGCAATCTATTGTACCGTCGGTAATTGATTTTTGCAAAGCAGCCCTGTCTTCTTTGTTGCGAAGCGGTGGATTTACTTTCAGGCTGGTATCATAGCCAATTAAATCTTCATCGCAAAAGAAAAGATGATACGGCGTAACAGAACAACTAACAGCCACACCGCTTTGTTTTCCTCTTTTTATATATTCAATTGATTTTTTTGTACTGATACCGGTAAAATGCAGTTTTGATTCTGCATAACGGGCCAGTTTTATATCTCTTGCTATAATTAATTCTTCGGCCATCGCTGGTTTGCCCGGTACACCTAATTGTGTAGAAGTTATTCCTTCATTCATAAGTCCATGAGGGTTGATACTTTTATCATCAGGCACCTGTATTAAAATACCATTGAAAGCTTTTACATATTGCAATGCTTTTACCAATAATCCTGCTGACTGTACACAGTTTATACCATCGCCGAAAGCAACTGCACCACTTGCTTTCATATCATACATTTCGGCGAGTTCTTTTCCTTCTGTATTTTTTGTAATAGCCCCTATAG
>JBKJXQ010000172.1:0-4531 GCA_046716235.1 Chitinophagaceae bacterium | reverse complement strand
GGTGACACCTTTCTAAAAGGTGTCACCTCTTGTCTTAATTCTACTTCCATTCAAAACCCCACACAATCGCTTTTTACCTTGCTCCAATCAACAACTTTTGTAATGGATGGCGGCCTATAAAAATATTATTCTTTTAAAATGCTTTCTTCTCTACCTTTTTACCATCTGCATCTAATTCTATTATTTCATAACCGAGTTTCTTAACGCCTTCCATTATTTTAGCTTTATCGCCTACTAATAAAATATTCATTTTTTCTGGAGTCAGCATTTTTTTTGCTACAGCATCTACTTGCTGTTTGGTAAGCTTTGCCAGTATTTTATTTTGCTGATCGACATAGTTGGCAGGTAAATTATAATCCAATATGCGGCGGATAAAACCGGCTTTTTGAAGGCCTGTTTCATATTGCAATGCATCTCTCTGTCCCAACGAATTTTTCATAAACTTCAACTCAGGTTCGGTAATGCCATTCTCCCTGTAATTTTTTAATTCCTTCATCACTTCTACTAATGCACTGTCGGTAGCATCGGCCCGGATACCGGAACTGAATTCAAAATCACCAATGTATTCATCTCCGGTGAAAGAGCTACGGGCACCATAAGTCCATCCTTTATCTTCACGGAGATTCAGGTTCAGGCGGCTGTTAAAGTCGCTGCCCAAATTGTAATTCATCAACCTTGCTTTATAGTAATCACCGGTGGCATCGTATTTCAATCCTGTAGCATAGCCTACACGAAACTGCGATTGTGCTGCTTTGGGAATATCTACCAGGTACACTTTTGTTTTATCAATGGCATTACCCGTACTAACAACTTTTGGTAAATCAATTTTCTTATTAGGAAGTTTATTAAGAAAAGTAAGTTTAGGTAAAATTTCTGCCTGCGACACATCACCTACCACTACCAGTTTGGCACCTTGCGATGTCATATAGTTCTTATAATAATTTTCGATATCCTGCAGGTTCATATTTTTTATGGTGTATTCTGTACCCGCCTCACTCATGCTTACAATATTGTTTGGCCCATAATTAACTTTGGCAAAAACCAGATCAGCCACTGCTGCCGGATCGGCTTTTGTTTGTTTAAAGCTTTCGAGGTTTTGTTTTTGTATACGGCTGAATGCTGCCTCTGTAAATTTTGGATTAAACATTCTTTCCTGTAGCAATGCCAATGTTTTATCCAGGTTCTTTTTTAATGATTGTATACTGAATGTAATACCATCAAAGCTGCTGCTGATATTGACAGAACTTCCTAATTTTTGAAGTTCTACTGCCATTTGCTCGGCAGTATAATTTTTAGTGTCTTCATTCATCATATCACCAAACATATCTGCCAGGCCGATTTTAGCTGTGTCTTTGGCTTGCAACAAATGGCCACCGGGAATGGTAATGGTCATTGTAACTGTTGGTATCTCGGTGGTTTCTGTTCCAATCATCCTTACCCCATTCGGCATATCTTTTCTCCAGAACTTAGGCACTTTTACTGTTGGGTTAGCACCATTACCGGGAGTTTTACTCCTATCAAAAATATCTTTAGCCTTTGTATATTTTAATCCGGCATAACCATAATCGGGTGCATTGTAAACAGACGAATCAATTTTATAATTATCTCCAGCGGCTATTAATTTTTCCTGCCCCTTTGGTAATACACTTAAAAAAACAGCATGTTTACCTTTTATATATTGTTTGTACACTCTCATTACATCTTCTTTGGTAACGGCCTGGTACATTTTAATAAGGTCAGCAATTTTATTGGGGTTGCCGGCAAATGTTTGAAAAGCCGCTAACTGCGAAACTTTGCCCGCCACACTTTGCAGTCCATTTATTTGTTGTGCTTCAATACCGCCTTTAAATTTTGCAATATCATCATCTGTTACACCTCTTGCTTCAAACGAATCCAATGAGTTGCGAAACATAGAATCAACCATAGCTAATGATTTTCCTGGCGAAGGAATTATTTGAAAACCCATTTCACCGGCCAATTCAGATAACAGGCTAAAAGAATTTGCCTGTAGGGCTAATTGTTTTTTTACTAATTGCTGATAAAGAACGGAATTTTTTCCTTGTCCCATTACCTGTGCAAGACATGCTAATGCACCCATGTCTTTATGGTAATTAGGAACAGTAGGATACTGAATCAGTAACAACGGCAATTTTGCATAGTTATCAATATAAGAAACATAACGGTCAGATGCTAAAACTGCCGGGGGCACCACTACCGGTTTTACTTCCGGCCCACGGGGAATGACACCAAAATATTTTTCTACCAACTTTACTACATCAGTCGTTTTTACATCACCACCTATCGTTACCGTAGCATTATTAGGGCCATACCATCTTAAAAAGAAATTTTTTAAATCATCTACATTGCCCCTGTTCAGATCTTCCACATAACCAATGGTGAGCCATGAGTAAGGATGACCATAGGGATACAAATTTCTTGAAGCAGTTTCGCCGGCCAAACCGTAAGGACGATTATCGTAATTCTGTCCTCTTTCATTCTTCACTGTTGAACGCTGTATCTCAAATTTCTTTTGGGTAACCGCATCTAATAAAAAGCCCATACGGTCAGCTTCTAACCACAGCATTTTTTCTAATTGGTTGCTGGGCACCGTTTCAAAATAATTGGTACGGTCACGGTTGGTACTGCCATTCAATGTGCCACCGGCATCAGATACAATTTTAAAATGTTGTTCATCCGCCACATTATCACTTCCCTGGAACATCATGTGTTCAAAGAAGTGAGCAAAACCTGATTTGCCGATTTCTTCCCTTGCCGAACCTACATGGTACGTAACATCTACATGTACCACGGGATCACTATGGTCTTCATGCACCACTAAGGTTAATCCGTTTGGCAATACATATTTTTCATAAGGGATAACGATTTCGCTTCCTTGTTTAGTAATTTTTTCTACCAGTTTTGCTTGCCCCTTTACAAAAGCAGATATAGCAATGGTGAAGGCAACGAGCAGTAATAATCTTTGTTTCATATAATTTATTTTAGAAGGACATCAAAGTAAGGTAATCCTCCTATAAAAATTGTACCATTTATCATTTTGACACCCCGGCTGCAATTAGTTCAGAAAAGAAATTCGAGAGATTTTTCAATATAAAGCCTGGTTTTGTTTTCAGAAGGGATAAAAATCTGTGTTAATCCATTCCATCCATTCAATCCGTGGTTTAACTTTGAAAAAAACTATACAACTATGAGCATCCGAAATAACCATGAAATTGAGTATAAAATATATGGCGAAGAATTACAATTTGTAGAAATAGAACTCGATCCTGCTGAAACAGCTATTGCTGAAAGCGGTGCTATGATGATGATGGAAGATGGTATAGAAATGCAATCTATTTTTGGTGATGGCTCGGCACAGCAGCCTACCGGCTTACTCGGCAAGCTGATGAGTGCCGGTAAAAGAGTATTGACCGGGGAGAGTTTATTTATGACTGCTTTTACCAACGAAGCGCAGGGAAAAAAGAAAGTAAGTTTTGCGGCACCTTATACCGGTAAAATTATCCCGATGGACCTGCAGCAATTGGGTGGTACTATCATTGCACAGAAAGATGCTTTTCTATGTGCAGCAAAAGGAGTAAGTGTGGGTATTTATTTTCAGCGAAAACTGGGTGTCGGTATTTTTGGGGGTGAAGGATTTATTATGGAAAAGCTGGAAGGCGATGGGTTTGCTTTTTTACATGCCGGTGGTTATATTATAGAAAAAGAATTGAAACCCGGAGAAATATTAAAAGTAGATACCGGATGCCTGGTGGCGTATACTCCAACCATTCATTTTGATATTGAATTTGTAAGAGGGATCAAAAATTTAATGTTTGGCGGCGAAGGTTTATTCTTTGCCAAATTACAGGGCCCCGGCAAAGTATGGATACAATCATTACCCATCAGCCGCCTGGCCGGACGTATCGTTGCTTACGGTACGTATAAACGTAAAGAAGAAGGCAGTGTGCTTGGTGGATTGGGAAATTTGTTTGATGGGAGGGAGTAAAAATGCATGCCAACACTACAGCAAGATTAATATTTATCAACTAAAAACAGTTCCATTTTCAATCATAACTTGTTTTAAATTCGCAGCAACAAAATTGCAATATGGAACGTAAGCAGGAAGTATTACAGGATGTGGTTATTAAGTTTGCCGGCGATAGCGGAGATGGTATGCAGCTGACCGGAAGCCAGTTTACCAACAATACAGCTTTATTAGGAATTGATCTGGGCACCTTCCCCGATTTTCCGGCGGAGATCCGTGCCCCGATAGGAACCTTGCCCGGAGTAAGTGGTTACCAGTTACGTTTTTCCAGCGACAGGGTGTTTACTCCCGGTGATGCATGCGATGTGCTGGTGGCTATGAATGCCGCGGCATTAAAAACAAATCTTACCGTTATCAAAAAGGGCGGAAAGATTATTGTGAATACAGATGGTTTTGATTCAAGGAATCTTCGGCTGGCTAATTACCAGGATGGTGATAATCCATTGGAAAATGGCAGCCTCGATAATTATGAAGTGATAAAGATGGATG
>JBKJXQ010000171.1:0-2916 GCA_046716235.1 Chitinophagaceae bacterium | reverse complement strand
CACCAAACTCCATACGGAGAATTTAAGCGACTCTACCCTGAAAGAGTCTGTTAGGAAATTGAATACCCACCTTCAGGGATATGGGCATTTAAACAAAAAAGCCATCAAACCAAAGGGCATGACGGCTAATATATCATTACTCTCCGTCGCGGCGGAGATGGGGTACCTTATTTTTGTGCTAAAAAATCTTTCACCTTGTCTTTGTGAACGATCTGCTCTTTAAAAGTGTAAGCACCTGTTTTAGGACTGCGAACAGCTTTAATAACTTTTGTCCAGTTTTTTGCTTCTGCTGCCAGTTTTGGATCCTTTTTCTGAGCGGTTTTTGCTGCTTTTGCCATGTTATATTAATTTAAAAATGTGGTCTGTGTTGAAGTGTAAATGTGGAGTAATTAATTTTCACATTTTTACACTTTCACATTTTCGCATTTTAATTATTTAATTTCTTTATGAACTGTTACTTTCTTTAAAATCGGGTTGAATTTTTTCAACTCCAACCTTTCAGGATTGTTTTTTTTATTTTTTACAGTGATGTAGCGGCTGGTGCCGGGCTTACCACTTGTTTTGTGTTCGGTACATTCAAGTATTACCTGTACACGACTTCCTTTCTTTGCCATTTTATTTAAACTTTTAGATTCTTATTTATTCCATTTCGAGCTTGCCCTGAACGAATACAAAGTGTTAGATTTTTTCGCCTCTGGCTCTCATTTCTTTTATCACACTCAGCAATCCATTTTTATTAATAGTGCGAAGTGCAGTGGTTGATAGTTTCAACGTAACCCATTTATCCTCTTCGGCAAGGTAAAAACGCTTTTTCTGTAAATTCGGCAAAAAACGACGCTTTGTTTTGATATTAGAGTGAGAAACCTTGTTTCCACCTATGGGCACTTTACCTGTAACCTGACATACTCTGGCCATGATTGATACTTAATTTTTGGACGGCAAAGGTAGGGGAAAGAAGTTAATAATTACTATCAGATAATTAAAAATTTACCCTGGTATCTTACGGGTTTACCCACATTGTATTGAAACTGGATCTCCTTTGATTTTCAGGGGCTAAAGTACAGGTTTTGAGTCTGCCTTTCGGTTCTTTGGGCATTGTCTGTTGCGAACTTGTTCTGTAATTCATTCTTTTTAGGGGAAAAAATGAATAACCACTGTTCAGGGTTCGGTTCGTTGGCTATCTGTGGGAACAACCCACCCCAATTTTTCTTTTAGAACAGATACTCTGTTATTTCACCTCTCCAGGGAGGGGAAGAACCCTTAATGTAGAATTTTGTTCTACTACTTTTTGAAGTTGAATAAATCAGATAGTTAATAGTGCTTAAAAGCTATTCCCTTTCTGGGAGGGGAAAAGTCTTTGAGTATTCGCTTTAATTTTACAGGTTTTCTAAAACTTAAGCCATATAAGTGTAATTTTTAAATTTTAGGAGTCATCCCCTCCTGGGAGGGGTGGGCTTAGGAAAATTTGCACTTTACTAAATCGGGGTGGGTTGCCCACCAATGATATGCAGCTGAAGTGTGCGACGTCCGCCCGGCTCTGCCCCACCAGAATGATTTCATCGGGTTGGCATTCGGACGGGCAAGGGACGATGCCATTTATTCTGTCGCTGGTAACTAAATCATTCCTTTCCTCCTTTTGCCTAATTGCCTCTTTTCAAATAACTTCGCCACTCATTACTTATCAATCCTCATTTCTTATAAATTAATCAACTAAAATATGGCATACGATGTAGTGGTTCTCGGAAGCGGTCCCGGTGGTTATGTAGCGGCTATCCGTGCAGCTCAGTTAGGATTTAAAACGGCAATTATTGAAAAAGAAAGTCTTGGCGGCGTTTGCCTCAACTGGGGTTGTATTCCTACCAAGGCCCTGCTGAAAAGTGCACAGGTGATGGAAGACATTAAACATGCCAGTGGCTATGGCATTGAAGCAACAGGAAAGGCAAACTTTGAGGCCGTTATTAAACGTAGCCGTGGTGTCGCTGATAAAATGAGCAAGGGTGTTCAGTTTTTAATGAAGAAGAATAAGATAGATGTGGTAATGGGATTTGGTAAGTTAAAAGCTAAAGGACAAATAGAAGTAACAGCTGCGGATGGTAGTAAGAAAATAGTGGAAGGAAAACATATCATCATTGCAACAGGCGGACGTAGCCGTGAGTTACCAGCATTGAAACAAGATGGTAAAAAAATAATTGGTTATCGTGAAGCAATGAATTTGCCAACGCAACCAAAATCTATTATTGTAGTTGGCAGCGGTGCAATAGGTGTTGAGTTCGGATATTTTTACAACAGCATGGGAACAAAAGTGACCATCGTTGAATTTTTACCAAGAATAGTACCGGTAGAAGATGAAGAAATTTCAAAAGAGCTGGAAAAGAATTTTAAAAAGAACGGTATTGATGTATTGGTGAACAGCGAAGTAACATCGGTTGATACATCCGGTGCTGGTGTAAAAGCAACTGTAAAAACAGCTGACGGAGAAAAAATACTGGAAGCAGATATTTTATTAAGTGCTATTGGTGTTATTGCCAACCTGGAAGGGATTGGTTTGGAAGAACTTGGTATTAAAACTGATAAAGGCCGTGTGCTGGTTGATAAATATGGCCAGACAAATGTACCCGGTTTTTATGCCATTGGTGATTGTGCTCCGGGACAAGCATTGGCCCATGTTGCGAGTAAGGAAGCCATCATTACCGTAGAAAACATTGGTTACAACGAAAAAAAATATAATCATCAGCCGGAAGCAATAGACTATAACAATGTGCCGGGTTGTACGTATTGCTATCCTGAAATTGCTTCTGTTGGTTACACAGAAAAACAAGCAAAAGAAGCTGGTTATGAAGTGAAGGTTGGTAAGTTTCCATTGAGTGCAAGTGGTAAAGCCTCTGCTGCCGGGCATACAGAAGGATTTGTAAAAGT
>JBKJXQ010000170.1:0-3865 GCA_046716235.1 Chitinophagaceae bacterium | reverse complement strand
AATATCCAATCCTTTCGCCGCCTGCTTCAATACATCAATACCTACATTATCCCCTTCCAATGTAATGAGAAAACGGCCACCACTAAAATAAGTAAGGGTACATTCGTTTCGGGTCTTTTTACAATTTTCAAATGCTTTACCACCATTGAAGTCAATTGTTTTGGTGTATTCGTCTTCATCATCCTGCTGAATATTAAACATGCCCAGGTATTGCATACTATAAATACCTGCCCCACCCGGCCCGGCACAGTCAAAAATATTTAGTTTAATATCGGTGCTGTCATTAATCTTATAGTTGGCATTTGCAACGGATGCACCCATGGCTGCCGTTACATCCAAATCTTTTCTGTCAGCCCCCATAAGTTTTTCAGGCACTAAAGCAGTTAACTGCCCGGTTGTAAGGGGTGTAAGAGTGCTGAGCTCGGCTTTCATTTTCTCCATGTCCTGCGCTGCATTTTTCATCTCGTTCATATCCACTGTCACTTGTTCTTTACCATCTTCACTGGTAAAAGTGGCAGTGTTCTTGGGTTTATTATTATTACAGGCGATGAGAATTATGGCTGCGGTAACAGCCGGAAGAATTTTTTTCATAAAAATGATTGATAGTTTTTGATAAGTAAAAATAATACAATTGAGTATTTAAGGGAGAAATGTAATAAAAACGTAGTTTTACTATTACTAAAAAGAAAAATACCTTAGGAAATTATGAAATACAATTTTCGGGTATTAATTTCGTTTTCTGGTCATACGTATGGCTTAATTCTACAGAATCCCTCCTCTGAAATCCCCTTAATTAATTTGTTGACCCAACTTTTATTTTAAAGAGTATGAAAAAATTATTGATTTGTTTAAGCCTCGGAGCATTTATTGCTTTCTCATTTTCTTCCTGTGCTGCTCAAAGAAAAGATTGCCAGGGAAACAGACATTATAAGCAAAAAGGCGGCTTTTATATGTAAGAAAATATTATCAGCATTTATTTATCCTGGCTAACGGCCGGGATTTTTTTTTAAAAGTAAAGGCAGATCATCTTTCGTAATTCATAATGGAACCATTGGATTGAAGCAGATCAATTTTGTGGAGCCTTTTTACCATATTAAACAAATTTCTCTTTCACAGGGAGGCAGGTTTAAAATTGGCAACTATTCAAAAGCATTTTTAAAACCAATAAAATGATAGGTTAACTTTGCCTAAATTTTTTATATACGATGATACGTTTTCCCTTTAGCTTGTTACTTCTTTCAATCCTATTCTTTTCCTGTTCTCAAAATAATGTAACACAAGATAAAAGCCTTCAAAAATACTTTGATGAAAATAAAGTAAATGGTTGTTTTGGTTTAATGAATAATGCAACCGGAAAGTTTACTGTATACAACCTTAAACGTTACCGGGATAGCAGTTACCTTCCCGCTTCCACTTTCAAAATTGTTAATTCATTGATTGGATTACAGACAGGGAAAATAAGCAACGATAGTATGGTGATAAAATGGGATGGCGTAAAAAGAAGAGTGGAAGAGTGGAATAAAGATTTAAACATGTATCATGCATTTCGGGTTTCTGCTGTTCCCTATTACCAGGAAGTGGCTCGTAGAATTGGAAAAGACACCATGCAAATTTGGCTTAATACCCTAAAATACGGTGCTAAAAATGATACAGATAAAATTATTATAAAAACTGCCATTGATTCTTTCTGGTTGGATAATTCCCTGAAGGTGACGCCTGATCAACAACTGGGCCTGGTAAAACAATTATATTTTAATCAACTTCCCTTTTTTAAAACGTACCAGGAAACGGTGAAAAGGGCTATGTTGTTTGAAAATAATGCCAACTACAGGTTAGGCTATAAAACAGGCTGGGGCTTTACTGAAAAAAATCATGCACTGGGCTGGATAGTGGGCTGGATAGAAGAAAATAATCATCCTTACTTTTTTGTGCTGAATATAGAATCTGCTGATAAAGATTATGATATGTGGACGGTGCGGATGAAAATGCTCAAAGATATATTAAGGGATCTTGGTTTTTTTGATGGAAAGATGTGAGTAGTTTACAGTTTAAATCAGATCCGGATTTGGTTTTTCAGAATCTATTCTTGGTTTGATTTTTGTTTATACCAATTTCATATTTATCATATTTGTACATTGGGTTTTCAGTTTCAATATAAAGAATTTGCCTGGTTGTTTTTGGCCTTAGCTGTTATTGTTATACTCTTTTTTGCGTTATTACACTGGAAGCAAAAGGTGACCAAAAAAATCGGCGATAAAAAATTAGTAACCCTTTTAATAAATAATTTTTCTTCCCGCCGTTTCACCTTCAAATTTATTTTGCTTCTTACAGCATTCTCATTGGGTATTATTGCTATGATGAATCTCCAAAAACCCGGAGAATCTGATAGTTCAAACAGAAAAGGTATTGATGTGGCTATTGCTTTGGATGTAAGTAAAAGCATGCTGGCTACAGATATTTCACCCAACCGTTTGGAAAGGGCTAAACAATTTATAAGCAAACTAATGAGTGCAATGCCGAACGATAGGATTGCTCTCATACTTTTTGCAGGCAAAGCATATTTGCAAATGCCGCTTACTGCAGACCATGGTGCTGCAAAAATGTTTGTATCATCCGCCAGCACTGATGCAGTGCCGCAGCAGGGAACAGTAATAAGCGATGCATTGAAAATGAGTGCCAAAGTTTTTAACAGTGCCGAAAGAAAATTTAAAGCTGTTGTTCTTATTTCTGATGGCGAAGATCATAATGAAGAGGCCGTGCAAACGGCGAAAGAACTGTCTTTACAAGGGGTAATGATTAATACAATCGGAATTGGTTCATCGGAAGGTTCATCTTTAACTGATCCTGCAACAGGTAAAATAAAAAAAGACGTAGAGGGCAATACTATTATTTCAAAATTAAATGAACAGCCATTAAAAGAAATATCAGAGCAAACAAATGGTATTTATATCAGGCTGCAAAGCAGTGACGAGGCAGTAAGTTTATTAAAACAACAATTATCTCAGATAGAAACTAAAGCCTTTAGTGATGTCTCGCAAATGAATTTTACCACTTATTATATATGGTTTGCCGCAGCTATGTTTTTTTTATTATTTGCCGAGAATTTTATTGCTGAAAGAAAAAAAGTTATTGCATGAAGTTTCAGCTTTTCATATTGCTGGTTTTATTTTTTTCTCAATCATTTGGGCAGGCCGGAGAAGTGGAAAAAGCTATACAGGCAGGTAATGATTTTTATAAGCAAAAACAATACGACCTGGCAGCAACGGAGTATAAAAAAGCCTTAGCTATTGAGCCTGCCAATAATAAAGCAAAATTTAATTTGGCCACCACATTGGCAAAACAAGACAAACAGAGCGATGCTACCAAAGCCTTTACAGAAATATCTTCAGCTACTGATGAAACAGAATTAAAATCAAAAGCATATTATAATAAGGGAGTTATATTTAGTCAGCAAAAAAGACTGGAGGAAAGTATTGAAGCCTATAAAGATGCATTACGCCAAAACCCTGATGATAAAGAAGCAAGGGAAAACTTACAAAAAGCATTGCTGGAACTGAAAAAGAAGAATCCCAAAAAAGATAAAAAGGACGATAAGAAAAAGAAACAGGATCCTCAAAAAAAACCTCAGCCTAAAATGAGTCCGAAAGAGGCCGAACAGCGGCTCAAGTTACTGGAACAAAAAGAAAAAGAAGTACAGCAACGATTACAGAAAGAAAAGTCTAAGGCTGGAGGTTCGCAACCTAAAGATTGGTAAATAATACAAATTGGGAAATGTGATGATGTGAAAATATGGAAATGGAAAGGCTTAAATTTGCATATTATCTAATTTGCAAATTTTCATATATTTTCTCATGCAATTGTACTG
>JBKJXQ010000169.1:0-5567 GCA_046716235.1 Chitinophagaceae bacterium | reverse complement strand
AATATTTTGATGTGCAGGTAACTTATGCCAAGCAAAGTGCCCAGGATATTTTCATTAAAATTGATATTACCAACCGGTATACTAAAGCGGCCGAAATAACGGTATTACCTACTTTATGGTTTTATAATCGTCAGAGTTTTCAATCGTATAGAAAAAAACCTTCTATTGATTATATAAGTAAAGATACAGTGAAGGCAGAGCATGAAAAGATGGGGGATTATTACTTTTATTTTCAACCTGCGGATGATTGTTTATTTACTGATAATAAAACCAATAAAGAAAAAATACAGGGGCTGCCCAACGATGATATTTTTGTAAAAGATGCTTTTCATGATGCAATTATTAATAAGAAGAATATAAAAGAACTTTCAGTAAGAAAGACCGGTACTAAATTTTCGCCGGTATATAACATGAAAATTAATGGCTGTGCCACTAAAACTATTTATTGCCGGTTGAGTAAAGACATTGTTGAAAATCCGTTTAGCACTTCTCTGAAAAATGTTTTTGATTTGCGTAAGCAAGAGGCCGACGATTTTTATGCTGCTATTTTGCCAAAAGGAATGAGTGATGATATGGCCCGCATACAGCGGCAGGCATTAGCCGGTGTGTTGTGGAGTAAACAGTTTTATCATTTTGATGTAGAAAGGTGGTTGAGCAAGAGTGATGGCATCACCCCTGCCAATGATGGTAAGAGAAATGGGCGCAATCATGATTGGAAACATTTAAAGAACCAGGATATTATATTAATGCCCGATAAATGGGAGTATCCCTGGTATGCTGCATGGGATTTAGCTTTTCAATGTATCTCAATGGCTGTAGTGGACCCCACTTTTGCAAAACACCAGTTACTGCTGATGATGCGGGAATGGTATATGAAGCCTGATGGACAATTACCTTCTTACGAATGGAACTTTAGTGATGTAAATCCACCGGTGCAGGCATGGGCAGCTATGCAGGTTTATAATATTGAGAAAAGAAGAACTGGCATTGGCGATATAAAATTTTTAAAAAAAATATTTCAGAAACTGCTTATCAATTTTACCTGGTGGATTAACAGGAAAGATGTAAATGGAAATAATATTTTTGAAGGCGGATTTCTTGGATTAGATAATATTGGTGTATTTAACAGAAGTCAGCATTTTACCGGAGAAATTCAATTAGAGCAAGCTGATGGTACCAGTTGGATGGGTGCTTATGCTTTAGAGATGATGGATATAGCTGTAGAGATTGCTATGCAGGACGATACCTTTGAAGATACAGCAACAAAGTTTTTTGAACATTTTGTGCTGATTGCAGAATCATTAAATGAACATGGTTTATGGAATGAAGATGATAAATTTTTCTATGATGTACTCTGTGTAAGTGGGGCGGCACCCATCCCATTGCGTATTCAATCGATTGTTGGCCTTACCCCATTATATGCAGTATCCACCATCAGTAAGAAACAGATGGATCATCTTACAGATTTTAAAAAGCGGATGACCTGGTTTGAAAACTACCGGATAAAAAATAAAAAATTCTGGCCCAACGAAGAAAGAAGTAAGGATGGGGAGGTTTTATTGTCATTAATACAAAGGGAAAGATTAATTTCTTTATTAGAAAGATTACTGGATGAAGATGAGTTTCTTTCTGATGGTGGTATAAGGGCTTTATCTAAATACCATGAGAAAAATCCCTACTCTGTAAATATGGATGGGCAAACGTACACTATACAATATGACCCGGGTGATTCTACATCCGATTTATTTGGTGGCAACTCCAACTGGCGGGGCCCTGTATGGATGCCGATTAATTTTTTGATTATACAATCTATCCGTAGTTATGGTGAATTTTATGGTGATTCTTTGCTGATAGACTATCCTACCGGGTCGGGTAATAAAATAAATTTAGTACAGGTGGCGATAGAACTAACCAAAAGAGTGATCAGTTTATTTGAAAGAGATGCAAAAGGTGAACGCAGATTTAATGGTGAGTATAGCTGGTTTTATAATCAACCGGGTAATGAACACCTGGTATTATTCTATGAATATTTTAATGGCGATAGTGGTAAAGGCATCGGTGCCAGTCACCAGACAGGGTGGACGGCTTTGGTGGCAGAGCTTATTAGTGAGTATGGGTACAGAGAAGAAAAGCCCCTGGAATAAAAGGCCGGTTTGATTCATAGAGAAAATATAATTCAACAAATCGATCCCAATAATTTTTTTCATTTTAGTTTAGTGACCTGGCTGCGGATGGTTGGCGACGAAAATACGTAACAGATAAAATAAAGCAGATGTATAATTAAAAAGGTACAAAATTTTTACACTTAACTTTATTGTATACCGAAAACGAATTTCTATGGAGTTTGGGAGAGTACAGGAGAATGAGTTAAATAATATTAATTTTTTATTACCTGCAGAACCTGCGTATAATAAAAATATATTGAAAGGGAAACCGGCAAAGAATCCCAAAGTATATGTTGGTTGTGCCAAATGGGGCAGAACGGAATGGGTGGGTACAATATATCCCCCTAAAACAAAAGAGAAAGATTTTCTGCAGCACTATGTAGAGCATTATAATTGTATTGAACTGAATGCTACTCATTATAAAATATATGGAGAGCCCGGTATAAAAAAATGGGCTGAGAAAGCTAAGGGCAAGGATTTTTTGTTTTGTCCCAAGATGTATAAAGGCGTTACTCACTTCGGCAGCTTAAAAGGCAAAGATTTTATCTCCAATGAATTTCTAGGGGGAGTAACTGCTTTTAAAAAACATCTTGGTCCCATCTTCGTACAGGTGAGTGATAGCTTTTCTCCAAAGAGAAAGGAAGAACTGTTTATTTATTTAAAATCATTGCCAACGGATTTGCAATTCTTTTTAGAAGTTCGTCACCCCGATTGGTTTGCTAAGGAAAAGGACAGGGAAGATATGTTTGAATTTCTCCAGACCAATAATATGGGAGCAGTAATAACCGATACGGCGGGCAGAAGAGATTGTGCTCACATGCACCTGACTCTTCCAAAAACTTTTATCCGTTATGTAGGAAACGGTTTACATCCTACTGACTTTATAAGAATTGATGCATGGGTGAAAAGGATGAAGTATTGGTTGGATAAGGGTATGAAAGAACTCTATTTCTTTATGCACATGCATGATGAAGCGACTTCGCCGGAGTTAACCGTTTATTTAATTGATAAAATGAATAAGGAATGCGGATTGAATCTGATAAAACCAAAGTTTATTGATAAAGCAGACTTATCAAAACAAAAGGGATTATTTGACTAACGGACTTTAAATAACTCATTCCACCTGGTAGTATACCGGTTACTGATAAAATTCTGCTGCATCTTCCAGTTACGGTCGGTACCCGAGGCGGCAAATTTCAATACATCATCCCGCTGACTGAAGTTGACATTGTCAATCATCTCCATCAGTTTTCGTTCGCAGTTTTTTGTTCCCGATAGAAATAAATTTCCTTGTATGGAATTATCCGGAACAATACCGCTCAGCATTACACCGGCTTTTTTATACATCTTTCCTTCTTCATAGATTTTATCTACTATTGCTACAGCAGGCTTTATCAATTCATTGGTAAATGAAGTGGCGGCAGGTAGTGTAGTATAATCACTGTGAGTAACGCCACGGTTAAAAGTGGCTAAATGATTTTCTTCTTTAGATACGACAAATACACTCACAATCCGGGCAGCACTGTGTTGTCTCCGCAGCTTTTCTGCAGCTCTCGATATATATGTTGCTACAGCTTCCTTAATGGAAGCGATATCTCCCACCGGACTGCCAAACATTCTTGTAGTAGCAATCATTTTTTTAGTCACCAATTCATCTTCCATATCTTTTGAAGGAATGCCTTTTAATTCACGAAGTAAACGGCTGCCCACTACACCGCCGAGATATGTTTTTCCAAATTCCTCACTCATCCGGCTTAATTGTAACGCATCATAAATACAGAAATCTTGTTTTAATTTTTCTGCATATTGCCAGCCTACTCCCCATACTTCTTCAATTTGTGTTTGTTTAAGGGCTGAAATAATTTCCTCTTCATTGTGCAACACCATTACACCATTATATTTTGTAACATCTTTTTTTGATAGGCGATTGGCAACCTTTGCCAGCACTTTTGTGGGAGCAACGCCTACGGATACTTTTATACCCGTCCATGTTTCTACTGTTCTTTTTATTTCTTCAGCAACTACCTGCAATTCAGTTGAGGGAAAAATGCGTAAGTCTAAAAAAGCTTCATCAACAGAATATACTTCCACATTTTTTTTACCAAGCATCATCCGCAGCGTTTCCATTACCCGCCAGCTCAGGTCGCCGTATAAATTATAGTTGGAAGAAAAAACCGCTACATCATATTTCTCTATCAATGGCTTTGCTTTAAAGTAAGGACCAGCCATTTCCACTCCCAGTTTTTTGGCTTCATTGCTTCTTGAAATAATACAACCATCGTTGTTACTTAATACCACAACTGGTTTATTATCCAGCTTTGGTTTAAATAACCGTTCGCAGGAACAATAGAAATTATTACAGTCAACTATTGCTTTCATTGTTTAAACTGACAACGGATTAACCCCGACGGTGGCTTTCGCCCCGTCGGGGTTAAAGAGAAATTAATATTCTATAGTATATCTATCCAATTCTTTGCCTTTTAAAAATATAGAGTGGGCATGTTCAAATGCTGCTACACTTCCAAAACGGTTTATTACTTTTTCAGCCGCCACCAGTGTTTTATCACTTTTTACAATCGCATCATACGAAGAATACTCCCATGTTCTAAAATCTTTTACAAAGTCATGATGCTGTGCATTCCGGTGACAGTAATAAATCATAGAAGTAAGATAGCTTTCATTATCTATCCATTTCCTCTCAAAAGGCGATTCAAACAAAGGTCCTGTCCGTTTGTGAGCTTTATTAATTGACTGGGCATACGAGTTAAAAAAATGGCCTAATTGTTTTGATGCATTCATCTTAAACATACCTTGCCCATCTTTTCGGGGTACTTCTACCTTCTCTTTTACATATACCAACAGGTGAAAATGATTTTTTAATAAACAGTAAGCCAGCGTTTCCAGTACATCTGAGCAGTAAAGTTTATACTGTTGCAGAAAGTAATAGTAATTTCTTTCTTCCTTAAAAAGGTCTTCGCTGTTTACCCCCCGGTTATAGATGTGAAAGTATTGGCCTTCGGTAAGTGATTGAATATCCATATATTTTTATTTACTCGTTTCCTAATAACCGCCGTCAGGGTTTTCAACCGCTGACGGGGTTTCCCTTTATACCTGATGAATTACATACGTTACCACACCCCACATCGAAAAATTAGTAAACTCAGCCAGGTTAATATTTTTATACCGTTCATTCTCTGCTATCAAAAATGCTGAAGAAAAATTTTTATGAAACCTCCTCACCAATAATTCGCCATTCAGGATAGCAACAATTATTTTTCCATTTGCCAGCTTTACCGAACGGTCCACTATTAGCACATCATTATCAAAAATGCCGGCTTCCTTCATCGCATCACCTTTCATCCGTAAAAAATAAGTAGCCGGTTTATTGCGAATCAGTTGTTC